>DATLDS010000194.1:0-10345 GCA_035525735.1 Novosphingobium sp. | reverse complement strand
TCGATCTCGGCGACCGGGCTGAGCAGCAGGCGGTGGCGCAGCACCGCGGGAGCGAGCGCCTTGACGTCGTCGGGAACGACGTAGTCGCGTCCGTCGAGCGCGGCGCGCGCGCGGGCGGCCTGGGCCAGCAACACCGCTGCGCGCGGGCTCGCCCCGGTCGACAAGTCGGGGCTGTCGCGCGTCGCGCGGATCAGCCGCACGACGTAGTCGGCGACCGGATCGGACAGCGTGATGGCGGCGATCGCGGTCGCGGCGGCGTCGATCCGCGCGGCGTCGGCGACGGGCTCCAGGCCCAGCGCGGCGGGGCTCGCCGGGCCGCCGCGTCCTCCGAAGCGCGCTACCACCCGCGCCTCCTCGTCGGCGTCGGGATAGCCGACCAGCAATTTGAACACGTAGCGGTCGAGCTGGGCCTCGGGCAGCGGATAGACGCCCTGGCTCTCGATCGGGTTCTGCGTCGCCACCACCATGAAGCGGGGGCTGAGCGCGTGCGCGGCGCCGTCGAGCGTCACGCGCCGTTCCTGCATCGCCTCGAGCAGCGCGGCCTGCGTCTTGGGCGGGGTCCGGTTGATCTCGTCGGCGAGCAGCAGCTCGGTGAAGATCGGCCCGCGGGTCAGGGTGAACTGGCTGGTCTGGAAATTGAACAGGTTCGAGCCGAGAATGTCGCCCGGCATCAGGTCCGGGGTGAACTGGATGCGCCCGAAGTCGAGCCCCAGCGCGGTGGCGAAACACTGCGCGAGCAGCGTCTTGGCGGTGCCCGGCGGGCCTTCGAGCAGGACGTGCCCGCGTGCGAACAGCGCGACGAGCAAGTGATCGACGATCTGCGCCTGGCCGACGATCGCCTTGGCGACCTCGCTGCGGATCGCGGCGGCGAGGTCGCCGACTTCGGCGAGGGACAGCGCCGGCGTTTGGGGATCGGTCATCAAGTCAGGGCCTTTTCGATGTCGTGCAGCGCGCCGGCGCCGCGGACGAGGGCATGCGGCTTGCGCGCCGCGGCGAGCGCGGCGGCGGTCTCGGAGAAACGAGCTCCAGGAAGCCCGCGGCGCGCTTGGGCGGCGTCGATCGCCTCGGCCGGGGCGTTCGCGGGCAAGCTCAACGCGCGCGCCAACCGCGCGGTGACGAGCGCCGCGTACGGCGCGCCGAGCAGCCGCAAGCGGCGCGCGCGGCGGATCAGCCCGGCGCTGTTCTCGACCAGCGCGGTCTTGCCGTAGGCGAGCGGTCGCGCCGCCGCGCGCGGCGGGCCGAAGCGGTTGAACGCGCGCCACGCGGCCGCGAGCGCGGCAAGCAGCAGCGCCAGCGTCGCAGCGAGGAACGGCGGAGTGAACGCCAGCGTGAGCAGGTTGCGCGCACGGCCGAGGCCATTGAGGGTAACGTCGAGAATCACCGGCACTTCGCGTCCCCCCGCGGCGGCGCGGACCAGCGCGAGCGCGCCGAGCGCGGTGGTGCGATCGGCCATGCCGTAGTTGTCGAGCAAGTCGGGCTCGGCGACCACCACGAGCGGGAACAGCGCCTCGTCGGGCTCGTCGGGCGGGTCCCACCCACTCCACCGATCGAGCGCCGGATAGGCGCCGTCGTCGTTGAGGTAACCGGCGAGCATCCGCCCGTCCTGGTCGGAGACGAGCTCGAGCATCGTCCGCGAGCCGTCCTTGGCCGCCGGTTCGTGCAACGCCTGCACCGACCTGGCGGCGGGCAGCCGCGCGGTCAGCGCGTTCGCCGACCACCGCGCGGGGCGGCGCTCGACGCCCGCGATCGCCAGCGTCAGGTCTTCGCCGAACGCGTCGATCCAATCGGGCGGCTGCGCGCCGTGAAGCGTGACCCAGCCCGCGCGGGCCCCGGCGGCGGCGGGACCGACCGGCGCGCCCAGCCACTTGGGCGCGATCACCAAGGTCGGCCCGATCGTGCGCCGCGCCTCGACCGTGCTGGCCAGCTCGTCGCCGTCGGCGTCATGCGGGGGCGTGAGGATGACGAGACCGGGGCGGCGCAGCGCGCCGGGATCGCGCGACACCTCGACCGCGCGCCCGTCGGCCTCGAGCAGCGCGGCCAGCGCGGCGTAGCCGGTCAGTCCCCGCGACAGCGCGTGCCCGCCGCCATCGTTGCCGCTGCCCCCGGCAAACCCGGTGCCCAACGCGTAAAGCAGGACGAGGAACGCGCATCCGCCGATTCCGACGAGCGCCAGCACGCTGCGCCGCCCGAAGGGCTGGCCCGCGTTCACGCCGCCAGCTCGGCGAGCGCGAAATCGGCGTAAGCCGCGCGCGCCGTGCGCCAGTCGGGCTCGCCGAGCCCGCGCAAGCCGAACAGGCTGCGCTCGACCAGTTGCGCGATCGTGCCGAATGCGTTGCGCGCGCGCTCGGGCAGCGCGGCGTTCCTGCCGATCTCGCGCGCGGTGCTCGCGGGCGAGAGCGAGCCGGGGCGCGCCGCCGCGATCTGGCCGACGCTGCGCTCGAGCAGCAAGTGCGCGGCTTCGTCGAAGCGGCCCGCGGCGGCGAGGCGGTCGGCGTCTTCGAGCAACGCGATCGCTTGGTCGCGCTCGGGCACCCATTGGAGCGCGGACGGCGCAACGCGGCGGCGCTCGAGCCACGGGCGGACCACCAGCGCCCAAGCGATCCACAGCGCGCCCGCCGCGGCGAGCACGATCAGCACCCATTTGAACGCCGGCCAATTGAGCCCGAGCGCTTCGCCCAGCGGACCCAGCACGCGCTCGAGAAACCGGCTGAGCGCGAGCAGCCATTCGGGCGGCTCGGGGGTAGGAGGCGGAGGCACCGGCGCATACTGGATCGAGGCATCGGCGCGCACCGCCTGCCACGCCGCAAGATCGCGCGCGGCGCTGGTTGATCCCGCGATTGCCCCCGTCCCGACCGTCACCCGGCAACGCTTGCACGCTCGCCGGTTAAGCGCAAGCTAACCGCGGGGCCGCGCCATCGGGTACGTACCGAGGAGGCGCAAGTGCTTGCAATGGAACGCCAGCTCCTCGAGCGCGCGGTCGACTGCCGGGTCGCCCGGCGCGCCGACGATGTCGGCGTAGAACTCGGTCGCCGAGAAGCTCGCGCCCCGCTGGTAGCTCTCGAGCTTGGTCATGTTGACCCCGTTGGTCGCGAACCCGCCGAGCGCCTTGTACAGCGCGGCGGGGATGTTCTTCACCTCGAACACGAACGTGGTCATCGTCGGTTGGCTCGCCATCGACGCCGGATCGAGCGGATCGTTGGCGAGCAGGACGAAGCGCGTGGTGTTGTCGTGCGCGTCCTCGACGGTGCGCTCGACGATTTCCAGCCCATAGAGCTCGGCGGCGAGCGCCGGCGCCACCGCGGCGAGCGTGGGGTCGCCGCTTTCGGCGACGAACGCCGCGGCGCCCGCGGTATCGGCATAGCTCAGCGGGACGATCCCGCGCGTCCGCAAATAGCGGCGCGATTGGCCGAGCGCTTGCGGATGGCTGTACGCGGCGCGGAACGGGGTGCGGACGCGATCGGCATGCGGCAGGCCCATCAGGCAATGGGTGATGCCCATGAAGTGCTCGGCGACGATCGAGAGGCCGGATTCGGGCAGCAGGAAATGGATGTCGGCGACGCGGCCGTGCTGCGAGTTTTCGATCGGGATGATCGCCCGGCCGGCGCGCCCGTCCCTGACCGCCTCGAGCGCGTCCTCGAACGAGAAGCACGGCAAAGGCAGCGCTTGCGGGGCGAATTCGCCCGCGGCCCGATGCGAGTTGGCGCCCGGCGCGCCCTGAAAGGCGATCGCCTCGGCGGGCTCGCGCGCGGCCTGCTTGGCCATGCGCTCGACCAGCGCGGCGGCGGCGAGGGGGTAGCTGTGCACGCGCTCGCGCTTAGTGTCCCGCCGACGCTCGGGGCAAGCCCAATCGCACTTGCGCGCCCTCATGCCGCTGACTAGAGCAAGCGCGCGTTAGACGAGGACGGGGCACGCTCGCACGATGGACGACAGGTTCAACACTATCGCCGGCTGGACCTTGTTCGGCGGGATCGTCGCGCTCGGCCTGGCGAGCGTCAGCCGCCACTACTTCGAGGCCGACAAGGATCACCGCCCGCACAAGATGGGCTATGCGATCGAGGGCGTCGCGGTCGAGGGCGAGGAGGGCGCCGCCGCGGTGCCGTTGCCCAACCTGCTCGCCGCCGCGGACCCCGCCAAGGGCGAGGCGACGTTCGCCAAGTGCAAGGCCTGCCACACCATCGACCAAGGCGGCGCCAACGGGATCGGCCCCAACCTCTACGGGATCGTCGGCAAGCCGATCGGCAAGCACGCCGCGGGCTTCGCCTATTCGGGCGACCTCGCCGGGCACGGCGGCAACTGGGACTTCGACAATCTCAACGCCTGGCTGGCGAGCCCGAAGAAGTTCGCCGGCGGCACCAAGATGAGCTTCGCCGGCTTGTCGAGCCCGGAGGACCGGGCGAACGTGATCGTCTATCTCAACGCGCAAGGCTCGAACCTGCCGCTGCCCGCCGCCGAAGCCGCGCCCGCGGTCCAGGCCGCCGGAGCCGACGCCGAGAAGGCCGGCGCGGGCGATCCGGGCGCGGGGGCCGGGCCGGGGGCATCGACCGATCCCAAGGCGGCGGGCGCGGTGTCGCAACCCGATCCCAAGGCCGCCGGCGGCGGCGACAAGGCGGTCGGCAGCGCTTCGAACAACACCAAGCCGTAAGCTTAGTCGGCGTCACCCGCGTGGCGGGCGAACCAGCGCCGGAACCAGCCCGACGCGAGCAGCATGACCAGCCCGCCGCCGCCGACAATGGCGGCGTGGACCAACCAGAACGCGGTCGGGCTCAGGCTCTCGTAAAGCCCGCCGATCCGCCCGCTGATCATGCTGGCGGCCGATACCGACAAGGTATTGATCCCGATCAGCGTGCCGCGCAGCGCCACCGGCGCTTGCGCCGCGAACAGCGCCAGCGCGATCGGCGCGAAGAAGATCCAGCCCAGGTTGGAGATCAGGTGAAAGCCGATCGGCCACCACAGCGGCACCTTGTCGCCCCCGGCTAGCCACGAAGCCAGCGCCAGCCACAGCACGCCCGCGGCGAAAATCAGGCAGCCGGTGGCGAGCTTGACGAACAGGTCGGGCTCGCGCTCCGCCTTGGCCTGGCGCCGCCACCACAGGATCACCAGCGGGGTCATCACCGCGGGCGCCAGCCCGTCGAGCGAGGACAGCCACGGCACCGGCACGGTGAAGCCGCCGACGTCGAGATCGGCATGATCGCGCAGCCACAAGTTGTAGACGTTCCACACCTGGCTTTGCGCGATCCAGAAACACACCGCGACCGGCCAGACCAGCGCGAGCCCGGCGATCCGTGCCTTCTCGTCGGCGGTCAGCCTGCCTCGCGCCACCGCGGCGCTGCGCAGCGTGTCGGGCGGCAGGTGGCGGGTTCCCCACAAGTACACCACCAGACCGATCAACATGCCGAACCCGGCGAAGGCGAAAGCCGGGTGCCAGCCAAAGCCCGCCTGCAAGCCGCCGGTCAGCAACGGCGCGATGAACGCGCCCATGTTGATCGCGAGGTAATAGACCTGGAACGCGTCGGCGGCGCGGCGGTCGCCTTCGGAATAAAGCGAGCGCAACTGGGCCGAAACGTTGCCGCGCAGGAACCCCGCGCCGAGGATCAGGAACAGCAGCGCGAGCAGGAACGACGCGTCGAACGACATGCAGAAATGCCCGGCGGTCATCAGCAGCGCGCCCAGCGCGATCGAATTGCGCCGCCCCAGCCAGCGGTCGCCGATCAGCCCGCCGAAGATCGGCGTGAAGCTGACCAGCCCGATGTAGAGCCCGAACGTCTGCGCCGCGAGCGCCTGCGTCGACAGCGGTCCGGTGACGCTCTCGACCGCGGCGCGGTAGCCGGCGAAGCCGACGATGGTCTCGGCGCGCCCGGGCAGCAACAGCGCGCCCGCCATGTAGAGCGTGAGCAGCGCCTGCATCCCGTGGAACGAGATTCGCTCCCACAGCTCGGTTCCGGCCAGCACCCACAGCCCCTTGGGATGCCCGAACAGGTCGTTGGGCGAGGGCGGCGTCAGCGCTACCTCCGCGGCGGTCTCGGCCATGCCTCAATCCCTCCCCTTGAAACCCTGCGCCACGACGTACCATTCGGACGAATCCTTGCGGCTCGCCGGAGGCTTGGCGTGCTTGACCGTCGTGAAGTGGCGCTTGAGCAGCGCGAGGAGCTCCTTGTCGGTGCCGCCCGCGAGCACCTTGGCGACGAACGCGCCGCCCGGCGCGAGCGTGGCCACCGCGAAATCGGCGGCGGCCTCGACCAGGCCCATCGTCCGCAAGTGGTCGGTCTGCTTGTGGCCGACGGTGTTGGCGGCCATGTCGGAGAGCACGAGGTCGGGCGGCCCGCCGAGCGCCTCGCCGAGCCGGGCGGGCGCGCCGTCGTCCATGAAGTCCATCTCGATGATCGTCACGCCAGGCAGCGGGTCGACCGGGAGCAGGTCGATCCCGACGATGCTCGCTCGCGGCCGCTTTTGCGCGACGACCTGGCTCCATCCTCCCGGCGCGATGCCGAGGTCGACCACGGCGTGCGCGCTCTTGAGGAAGCCGAAGCGCTCGTCGAGCTCGGCCAGCTTGTACGCCGCGCGGCTGCGATAGCCGTCGGCCGCGGCGCGCTTGACGTACGGGTCGTTGATCTGGCGCGACAGCCAGCGGGCCGACGAGACGCTGCGCTTCTTCGCGGATTTGAGACGCTCGCCCGGGTCTTTCCCCGACCGGCTCATGTTCTTGCCGCCTCACGGCGGAAGCCGCGCGTGGGGACGGCCTTGCCCGACCCCGTCAACGCACCGGACTCCGCCCGCCCGTCGCCATCAGGCTGCGCAGGATGCCCTCGCGGATGCCACGGTCGGCGACCCCGAGCCGCTCGGCGGGCCACAAGTCGAAAATCGTCTCGAGGATCGCGCAGCCCGCCACCACCAGGTCGGCGCGCTCACGGCCGATGCACGGCAGCAGCCGTCGCTCGTCGACCGCCATCCCCGAAAGCCGCGCGCTGATCTCGCGCATCGCCTCGACCGGCACGATCAGCCCGTCGACCGCGCGGCGATCGTATTGCGGCAGCTCGAGGTGGAGGCTGGCCAGCGTGGTCACGGTTCCGCTGGTCCCGAGCAGGCGCAGCGCGCCCGCGGGACCGCGCTCCCTCACCGGCCCGATCCGCCGCGCGAAGTCGGCGAAGGCGTCGGCCACGGTGGTCCGCATCCGCGCATAGCTTTCCGCCAGCGCCTCGGGCTCGGCGAATTCGAGCCCGTGCGCGCCGCCGCAGCTCTCGGTCAGCGAGACCACCCCCCACGGCACGCTCTGCCAGTCGAGGATGCGCGGCACGCGCTCGCCGCTGTCGATCAGGACGAGCTCGGTCGAGCCCCCCCCGATGTCGAAGATCATCGCCGGGCCCTCGCCCTGCTCGAGCAGGATGTGGCAGCCGAGCACGGCGAGCCGCGCTTCCTCCTGCGCGCTGATGATGTCGAGGAGGATGCCGGTCTCGTCGCGCACGCGCTCGATGAACGCGGGGCCGTTGGCGGCGCGGCGGCACGCTTCGGTCGCGACCGAGCGGGCGAGGTGGACGTTGCGCTTGCGCAGCTTGTCGGCGCAGATCTGGAGCGCGCCGAGCGCCCGGTCCATCGCCTCGTCACTCAGCCGCCCGGTCGTCGCCAGCCCTTCGCCGAGGCGGACCACGCGGCTGAACGCGTCGATCACGATGAAGTTCTCGCCCGATGGCCGCGCGATCAGCAGGCGGCAGTTGTTGGTGCCCAGGTCGATCGCGGCATAGGCCTGGCGGCCTTGCCAGGCGGGCCGGAACGGGAGCGCGGGGCGCGCGGTCCACGCGGGCGGGCGGGCGTCGGCAGGCGAGCCGGCCACGCGCGCCGCCTCGGGTCTTCCGGTGGTCTCTCCGCGCAACGCCTCGGTCCCGGGCGATCCGGTCCCCGGCGCCGGCGGGGGATGATCCGCCATCGCCTTTGCAACTCTTATGTTCTCCCGCACGCGCCATGCCGCGCCGGGTGCCTGTCGCCGGGGTAGCGCGCGCATGGCGGGGCCGCAAGAGCGGGCGCTTGCCCACGCCGCCCGCGTCCGCCTAGGACGAGACCATGAACGATCCCGGCCTGAAGCTGAGCGACGAGGGCGCGGTTGCGCACTTGCGGCTGATGCGCGGCGCGCTGCACAATCGTTTCGACGAGGCGTTGCACACGCTTCTGGCCGACGCGCTCGCGCCGTTGGCGGGGCGCGACGATCTCGCCGCGCTGGTGATCTCGGCCGAGGGCCGCTCGTTCTCGGCGGGCGGCGACTTCGAGCTGATGCTGCGGCTCAACGGCTCGGCCGAGCTGCGCGAGCGGATGCGCGCGGAAGGCCTGGCGATCGTCGAGCGCCTGCTGGCGATCCCCTATCCGGTGATCGCCGCGGTGCAGGGCGCCGCGGTGGGGCTCGGCGCGACCCTGGTCGCCGCCTGCGACGTCCAGTTCGCCTGGCGCGAGGCGCGGATCGCCGACCCGCACGTCGTGCTCGGGCTCGTCGCGGGAGACGGCGGGGTGCTCGCCTGGGCGCAGTCGGTCGGGCTGACCCGGGCCAAGCGCCACCTCCTTACCGGCGATCCGCTGACCGCCGAGCAAGCCCACGCGATCGGCCTGATCAGCGACCTGGTCGAGCGTCCGGAGGACGCGCTGCCCGCGGCGATGGCGCTCGCCCGGCGCTTCGCCGCGATGCCGCGCGCCGGAGTGCGCGGGACCAAGCGCGCGTTCGCCAAGCTCTCGCGCGAGCTATACGGTCCGGCGTTCGAGCAGTCGCTCGACGACGAAGTGGCGAGCATGGCGGACGACGAGCTGCGCGACACGGTCAGGGCCGCGATCGCCGCGCGGCGCCTGCAAAATCCTTGACCCTCGAAAATGCGCCACTAAAGCGGCCCGCTTGCTGCCCTGTCGTCTAATGGTAAGACTACGGACTCTGACTCCGTCAATCGAGGTTCGAATCCTCGCGGGGCATCCAACAGCATCCTTATCCCGCCATCCGCCCCCCATACCGCGTGCGGCGCCGGAACCCTGAATTAGCCAGACCGCGCGCGGATGGGCCGCGCGCGAGGAGACATGCATGACCGAACAGAACCCCGCCGCGCCGTTTCAGGCGCCGCTGCCCGAGCCGGTGCCTGCCGACCGCAACGTCACCCGCCGCAAGTTTCACCGCGCCAGCCAGGAAGCCGCGTTCAGCGAGAGCCAGGCGCCCGACACCGCGCAGACGCGAGACCCGGCGTATCGCCTCGCCTACCGCGACACCGACTTCCTCCTGCGCGACGAATTGCGCCCGGTGCGCTTCCAGCTCGAGCTGCTCAAGTGCGAGATGCTGCTGGAGGAAGCAGGCATCGGCTCGACCCTGGTGGTCTATGGCTCGGCGCGCATCCCCTCGCCCGAGATGGCCGACGAGGCGCGCGCCACCGCGACCACGCCCGAGCGCCGCGCGGTGGTCGAGCGGCTCATCGCCAACTCGAAATACTACGATGAAGCGCACAAGCTCGGGCGGATCGCCGGGGGTTGCGGCGTGGTCGAGAAAGGCCAGCGCCAGTTCGTGATCTGCTCGGGCGGCGGCCCGTCGATCATGGAGGCGGTCAACCGCGGCGCGGCCGAGGCGGGCGCCGAATCGATCGGGCTCAACATCGTGCTCCCGCACGAGCAGGCGCCCAACGCGTTCGTCACCCCCCACCTGTCGTTCCAGTTCCACTACTTCGCGCTGCGCAAGATGCACTTCCTGCTGCGCGCGCGCGCGGTGGCGGTGTTCCCCGGCGGGTTCGGCACGCTCGACGAGCTGATGGAGCTGCTCACGCTGGTCCAGACCGGCAAGATGAAGCCGATCCCGATCATGCTGTTCGGCAAGGAGTACTGGGACCGGATCATCGACTTCGAGGCGATGGCCGACGAAGGGGTGATCAACCGCGACGACCTCGAGCTGTTCCGCTGGGTCGAGACCGCCGACGAGGCGTGGGGGCACGTCAAGGCGTTCTACAAGCTCGACTGAGCTGAAAAGGGGCTTAGCTGCGCGCGGCGTGGTGCCCGAGCGGGCCCGCGCCCGCGCCGAATCCGGGCGCGGCGCGCAACGCCGACCGAACGAAGCCGCGCGCGCGGTCGATCGACTCGTCAAGCGGCAACTCCTGGCCAAGGAAGGTCGCGATCGCGCTCGACAGCGTGCAGCCGGTGCCGTGGGTGTGGCGCGTGGCGATGCGCGAACCCTCGAAGCGCAACGCTGTGCCGTCGGCGCGGACCAGGCGGTCGATCACCGTCACGCCCTCGGCGTCGCCGCCCTTGGCAAGCCAGGCGACGCCGCGCGCAGCCATCCCGGCGTCACCGCCCAGCGCCTCGAGTTCGGCGACGTTGGGCGTAGTCAGCGTGGCGAGCGCTA
>DATLDS010000183.1:0-3283 GCA_035525735.1 Novosphingobium sp. | reverse complement strand
CGGCAAGACCAACTTGTGCACCGCGATCCGCGCCACCCAGGGCAAGGGCGTGATGCCCGACGGCACGTCGCGCTTCAGCTACAAGGGCGAGACGATCTACCACTACATGGGCTGTTCGACGTTCTCGAACTTCACCGTGCTGCCCGAGATCGCGCTGGCGAAAATCCGCGAGGACGCGCCGTTCAAGACCAGCTGCTACATCGGATGCGGGGTGACCACGGGGATCGGCGCGGTGGTCAACACCGCCAAGGTTCAGGTCGGCGACAGCGTTGTGGTGTTCGGTCTCGGCGGGATCGGCCTCAACGTCATCCAAGGCGCGCGGCTCGCGGGCGCGGGCAAGATCGTCGGGGTCGATATCAACCCCGAGCGCGAGGCCTGGGGCCGACGGTTCGGGATGACCGACTTCCTCGACACCAAGGGCCTGAGCCGCGACGAGACGGTTGCGGCGATCGTGGCGCTGACCGGCGGCGGCGCGGACTACACGTTCGACGCGACCGGCAACACCGAGGTGATGCGCACCGCGCTCGAGGCGTGCCACCGCGGGTGGGGCACTTCGATCATCATCGGGGTGGCCGAAGCGGGGAAGGAGATCGCCACCCGGCCGTTCCAGCTCGTCACCGGGCGCAACTGGCGGGGCACCGCGTTCGGAGGGGCGAAGGGCCGCACTGACGTTCCGAAGATCGTCGACTGGTACATGGCCGGCAAGATCGCGATCGACCCGATGATCACGCATGTCCTCGCGCTCGACGAGATCAACAAAGGTTTCGAGCTAATGCATAACGGCGAGAGCATCCGCAGCGTGGTGGTCTATTGAAGCGGGCAGGCGATGGTGCCCGGGGGAGGAATCGAACCACCGACACCATGATTTTCAGTCATGTGCTCTACCAACTGAGCTACCCGGGCATCGCATCCGGCGGCGGCCTCTAGAGGCCGGCGAGCGATGGAAGCGCCGCCTATGGCGAGGCGCGCGAAGGCTGTCCAGCCCTTTCAGGCGCTCTCGTCGTCCTCGCCCGGCCGCGGCCGTCCGGGCAGCGCGTAGCCGTCGGCGAGCCACTTGACGAGGTCGCGGTCGCGGCAGCGGGTCGAGCAGAACGGGGCGTGCTCGGCGCTGCGCGGCTTGCCGCAAAGCGGGCATTTACGCGTGGTCATGGCGGCACCGCCTGCGCGAAAGCGGCGGTCGGGGCAAGGCCGGGATCCTCGCGCCAGGCGATCCGCCGCCCGGTACGGCGCGCCAGCTCAGCTTCCCACGCGGGCAACACCGCGCGGCGCACCGCCGGGTGCGCGATCAGCTCGAGCGCGCCGGCCTCGGCCACCCGTTCGGCGCGGCGGATCAGGATGCGCGCGGCCGCGGCGGACTTGCGCGCAAACCGCGCGACCAGCGACACCCGTTCGAGCCGCGAGACGAGCTGGACGAAGCCGAAGCCGTTCATCGCGGTCCGCTCGCCGCGCCAGCCGGCGAGCGCTTCTTCGAGCGCGGCGTCGACCGCCTGCCGCTCGCGTTTGTCGGGCAGCGTGGGGAAGTCGATCCCGACCGAACCGCCGAGGTCGAGCCGGCGCAGCGCGGCGGCGATGGCCGGAACCGCGTCCAGCGCCAGCGCAGACGGGGGAAGCGTTCCGTCAACGTCGATCAGCGTCATCGCCGGGGTCGGGCTGATCGTCAGGCTGCCGCCCGCGAAGGCGACTTCGCCGGTCGACGCCTGCTCGACCAGCTCGTCCCAGCCGTGCGCGGCGAACGCGTCGTCGTGCGCCGTCATAATGCGAACGGAGTCGGGCCCGGCGCGAAGTCGCGACAGCAGGCTCGGCGCCGCGGCGAGCGTTTCGCCGGGCGCCGGGCGCGCTTGCGCGAGCTTCATCCGGCCTGTCTCGCCGATCGCCGCACGGGTGACGCGCAAGCGCACGCTGTCGCCCTCGCACGCCTCGCGCGGCAGATGGTCGACCAGCGCCTCGCCGCCGTCGGGAAAGCGCGCGGTGCCGCGCCGCGCTCCCGCGGGCTTGGCGATCAGCCGGGCGTCGGCGACCAGCCCGGGGCGCAAGCCTTCACCCCATTCGACCCGTGCCGCGACGAGGTCGCCGTTCTCGACCAGGATCGCGCGCTCCTCGCCGATCCCGTCCTCGTAGAGCCATTCAGCCACTCAGGAGCCCCGCGGCAACGAGCAGCTTGCGGGTCTCGTAGAGCGGCAGACCCATCACCCCCGAATGGCTTCCTTCGAGCCACAGGCAAAACGCTTCGGCGGCGCCTTGGATGGCATAGCCGCCGGCCTTGCCGCGCCATTCGCCGCCGGGGATGTAGGCGTCGATCTCGCTCGCCGAGAACCGCTTGAAGCGGAGCGAAGTCTCGCTCAGCGCCTCGCGCAGGCGCCCGTCGGGCCCGGCCAGCGCGACCGCCGAGAACACCCGGTGGCGCCGTCCCGAAAGCAGCGCGAGGCAGCGGCGCACGGTGGCCTCGTCCTCGGCCTTGGGCAGGATGCGCCGGCCGACCGCGACGACCGTGTCGCCGGCGAGGACGAACGCACCGGGGTCCGCGACCGCCACGGCGCGCGCCTTCTCCGCCGCCAGCCGCACCGCGTGCGCGCGCGGCAGCTCGCCCGGCCGCGCGGACTCGTCGATGTCGGTGGAAACGATTCCGGCGGGCTCGACACCCAGCCGGGTGAGCAGTTCGCGCCGGCGCGGACTGGCCGAAGCAAGGATGAGCCGGGGCGCGGTCACATCCCGCGTCAGGCCATGCCGGGGCCGCCCCGCCCGGGCATGAAGCGATAGGTGATGCGGCCCTTGGTCAGGTCGTAGGGCGTGAGCTCGACCAGCACCTCGTCGCCGACCAGCACGCGGATGCGGTTCTTGCGCATCTTGCCCGCGGTGTGGCCGAGGATTTCGTGGTCGTTCTCGAGGCGGACGCGGAACATCGCGTTGGGCAGGAGCTCGACCACCTGGCCGCGCATCTCGAGAAGTTCTTCTTTCGCCATAGGCGTTTGTTTCGATCCCTGTTCGCCCGGAAATCGGGCCGCGCGGGCCATAGCGGGGCGCGCGCGAAAAGGGAAGGGCGGGGCGGAACCCGAACCCTGGCGTCGGGAACCGGCGACAAATTGATACGCTTTGCGCCTTGCCGGTCCGCGCTCCGCTCGCCAGTTCGGGGCCGGGGCATCGACCGGCGATCACGCCGCAACGACGAGAAGGGCCGCAAACCGATGACCCGCCGTTCCGCGGCCTCGCTCGCCGCCATGGCCGCTTTCGCGCTGGCGCCTTCGGCCCAGGCGCAGGAAGCGCCGGCCGCTCCCGCCGACGCTAG
>DATLDS010000177.1:0-8381 GCA_035525735.1 Novosphingobium sp. | reverse complement strand
GAGATCGAAGGCCGCGCCGCCGAGACGATCGTCGCCGAGCTGATCGAGCGCACCGAGGCGCCGCGGTGAGGCCGCGATGACCCTGCCGATCGTCTACCCGACCGGGCGCGCCATGGCGGTCCTCGCCGGAATCGCGCCGCTGGCGCTGCTGGTCGCCGCGGTCGCGCCGCGAGCGTGGATCGCCGCGCCCGCGCTCGGCGGAGCGCTGTTGCTGCTGGTGATCGCCGACGCCGCGCTGGCGGGCCGTCTGCTCGACTTGCGCCTGCTCGCGCCGGTCGACGCCGAGATCGGCGAGCCGGCGCGGCTGACGGTGCTCGCCGACCTGGCCGGCAAGCGCGGCGCGAGCGCGCCCGAGGCTTCGTTCGCGGTCGATTCCCGGCTGGCCGAGGGGGGCCGGGTCGCGTTTCCGCTCGGCCTCGATCCCGCCAGCGGCGCGTGGAGCGGCGAGACCGTGCTCGTGCCCAACCGGCGCGGCAGCGCCTCGATCGCCGGACTGTGGCTGCGCTGGGCGGGGCCGCTGGGGCTCGCCTGGCGGCAATCCTCGCAAGCGCACGACGCCGTCGTCCGGGTTCGCCCCAACCTCGCTCCGGCGCGCAGCCCGGCGCTCCAGATTCTGCTGCGCGACGCACAGTTCGGGATGATCGCGCGGCGCATCCGCGGCGAAGGCAGCCAGTTCGAGGCGCTCGCCGAGTACGAGCCCGGGATGGACCGGCGGCGGATCGACTGGAAGGCTTCGGCGCGTCACGGCCGGCTTTACGCCAAGGAGATGGAAGCCGAGCGCAACGTGCCGATCGTCTTCGCGTTCGACTGCGGCCAGGCGATGTGCGAGCCGGTCGGAGGCCCGGGAGAGAACATTCCCCGGATCGACCGCGCGGTTTCGGCCGCGCTCACCACCGCGTTCGTCGCGCTCAAGGCGGGCGACCGCGTGGCGCTGTTCGGGTTCGCCGCGCGCGTGCTCGTCGCCACGCCGTTCGTCGCCGACGCGCGCGCGTTCCACCGCCTTCACCACGCCGCCGCCGGGCTCGACTACCGCGCCGAGGAGGCCAACTTCACGCTCGGGCTGTCGAGCCTTTCGGCGCGGCTCCAGCGTCGCAGCCTGATCGTGCTGTTCGCCGAGTTCGCCGACCCGACCTCGGCCGAGCTCATGATCGAGAACGTCGCGCGACTGGTCGAGCGGCACCGCGTGCTGTTCGTGGTGATGCGCGACGCCGAGCTCGAGGGACTCGCCACGACCGAGCCCGACAGCGTCCAGGCGATCGGCGTGGCGGTCGCCGCCGACGCGCTCGCCCGCCAGCGCACGCTCGTCCTGACCCGGCTGCGGCGGCTCGGGGTCGACATCCTCGAGGCCCCGCACGGCGAGATCGGCACGCGGCTGATCGACGCCTACTTGCGGCTCAAGCGCGCGGGCGCGGTCGGATGAGCACGGCCCCTCCCGCGCTCGCTGCCGAGCAGGCGGCGCTGCGCTCGGATCGCTTCCGGCTCGAGCGCGAGGGCGACTGGAAGCGGCTCGAGGGAATCGTCGCGCGGATGGAGCGCGGGCGCCTGTCGCGGATCTCCGACGCCGATATCCTCGCGCTGCCGGTGCTGTACCGGACTGTCGCCTCGAGCCTGTCGGTCGCGCGCGAGACCTCGCTCGACGCGGGCACGCTCGGCTATCTCGAGAGCCTGGCGCAACGCGCCTGGTTCCTCGTCTATGGCCCGCGCGTCGGGCTGGTCGGCTGGCTGCGGCGGTTCCTCGGCGGGGGCTGGGGCCAGGCGGTGCGCGGGCTCGGCCTCGACCTCGCGATCGCGCTGGGGGCGATGATCGCGGGCGTGCTCGTCGGATACTTGCTGGTGGCGAGCGACCCGGCGTGGTTCTCGGCGCTGGTCCCTGAGGCGCTGGGCGACGTCCGCCGCCCCGGCGCAAGCGCCGCGGCGCTGCGCGGCACGCTCTATGGCCAGCAAGGCGAGGCGGGGCTGTCGATCTTCGCGGCGGCGCTGTTCAGCAACAACGCGCAAGTCTCGATCCTCGCCTTCGCGCTCGGCTTCGCCTTCGCGCTGCCCTCGCTGCTGCTCCTGGTTCACAACATGGGCGGGCTGGGGGCGATGCTGTGGCTGTTCGGCGAAGCCGGATTGCTGCCCGATTTCGTCGCCTGGCTGGCGGTTCACGGCACCACCGAGCTGTTCGCCATCTTTCTCGCCGGAGCCGCGGGGGTCCACGTCGGCCGGGCGCTGGCGTTTCCCGGCGAACTCGCCGCGCTCGATGCCGCTGCCGCCGCGGGTCGCCGCGCCGCGGTCGTCATGACCGGCGTCGTGCTGATGCTGATCGCCGCCGCGCTGCTCGAGGGCTTTGCCCGCCAGCTCGTCGAAGACCCGGTTGCCCGCATCGCGATCGGCGCGTTCATGCTGGTGTTCTGGATCGGCTACCTGTTCACCTGGCGCCGCGCGGGGCCGCCCGCGTGAACGCCGCTGCGACGTCGCGAAGGGCGCGTCCGGTACTCGACAGCGAGCGCCGCCGCCGCTCGATCGTCACTCCCGAAGGCGTCAGCCTCGCGTTCACCGTCGCCAGCCGGGCGAGCCGCGCGGGCGCGCTGATGATCGACTTGGGCATGATCTTCGCAGCGATGCTGGTGACCACGCTGCTGCTCGCCTACCTGCTGTTCGGCGTGATCGAAGTGCCGCAGAGCGCGCTCGACGGCTCGGAGGGCAAGGGATCGAGCGCGCTACAGTTTCTCGCCGTGCTGTGGATCGTCGCGATGTTCCTGTTTCGCAACGCCTGGTTCCTGGCGTACGAGCTCGGCCCGCGCGGCGCGACGCCGGGCAAGCGGTTGGCGGGCATCCGCGTCGCCTCGCGCGACGGCGGACAGCTCACTGCCGAGGCGGTGATCGCGCGCAACCTGCTGCGCGACATCGAACTGTTCCTGCCGCTGCTGTTCTTCGCCCAGGCAAGCGCGGGCGGCGATGTGGAGACCGCGACGATCGCCGGCCTGGTCTGGGTGCTTGCGTTCCTCGCCATACCGCTGATCAACCGCGACCACTTGCGCGCGGGCGACATCGTCGCGGGATCGTGGGTGGTCGAGGCGCCCAAAGCGCGGCTGGCGAGCCTGTTGGCGTCGGGAGCGGCGGCGCGCGAGGGGACCAGCCCGGTCACCGGCGCGCGCTTTCGCTTCGGCGACACCGAGCTTGGCGCGTATGGCGAGTACGAGCTGCAAGTGCTCGAGCGCGTGCTGCGCGACGGCCGCGCCGACAACCTCGTCGCGGTCGCGCAGGCGATCTGTGCCAAGATCGGGTGGGAGCCCGGAGGCGGCGACGAGCGCGCGTTCCTCGAGGCGTACTACACGCAGCTGCGCGCCCGGCTCGAGCAGAACATGCGCTTCGGCAAGCGCAAGGCCGACAAGTTCGCGGGGGAGAGCTGACGCCCTCCCCGCGCGGACCTGTTACTTACGCCACTTGAGTTCCTGGAGCAGCATCGTGCCCTCGACGTGGCGGAACTTGGCGCGGTCGCCCGAGGCCATCTCCATCTGCTTGTCGTCCATCTTGACGTTGGCGCGGATCATCGCCGCCCGCCGCTCGCCCTCGGCGCCGTCGGGAATGTTCTTGAACCGGCGTACAAGGTAGAGGTCGGGCTCGCCCTTGCGCGGATAGACGTTGGCGAGGATTTCCCAGTTGGTCTCCCAGCCCTGCTTGACCGCGTATTCCTCCTGGTCCTTGTAGAAGCCGCTGAGGAAGCTCGCGTAGTCGAGGTAATGGCCGTCGTCGATCGAGACGCTGGTGATCGAGACGTAATCGCCGCCCATGAACGGATCGTTCTGGGCCAGCGCGGGCAGCGGCGCCGCGAACGCCAGGGTGGCGGCGGCGAACGCCGCGAGACGAATGCTCTTCATAAGACAGTCCCTCCAAAGGACAGACGCGCGGTCGATCCGCGGTCTGCGATCTCGCTTCGGAGTCGGGCGACCCGCCATTTTTAGGTGTGATTGGGCCGGCCCCTGGGCTGGCGCGACGGTAAGCTTCGCTTGGTTCGAGTCAACCCTCGCCCGCGAAGATCGCGACCTCGGTCAGGCCCGCGCTGTCGGCGCGCGCGCGGTACATGCCCGGGGTGTTGAAGGCGAACGCGGTCGACCCGTCGGGCGCGGCGACGATCACCCCGCCGCTGCCGCCGAGCGCGCCGACCTCGGCGATCACCGCGTCGGCCGCGGCTTGCGCGCTCTCGCGCTTGAGCCGCATCCGCGCGCAAATCTCGTGCGCCACGCCGGCGCGGATGAAGAACTCGCCCGCGCCGGTCGCGCTGACCGCGCAGGCGCGGTCGTCGGCATAGTTGCCCGCGCCGATCACCGGCGAATCGCCGATCCGGCCCCAGCGCTTGCCGGTCATGCCGCCGGTCGAGGTTCCCGCCGCGACATGGCCCGCCTGATCGAGCGCGACCGCGCCGACCGTGCCGTACTTGAGATCGACATCGTACCAGCCGAGCTTCTTGGCCTTGAGCTCTTCGAGCTGGCGCCGGCGTTCGGGCGTGGCGAACCAGTCGGGATCGACTTGCTCGAGCCCGTTCTCGCGGCTGAACTCGTCGGCGCCGGCGCCGGCGAGGAACACGTGCGGGCCCTTCTCCATCACCGCGCGGGCGAGGCGGATCGGGTTCCTGGTGCGCGTCGCCGCGGCCACCGCGCCCGCCGCGCGGTTCGATCCGTCCATGATCGAGGCATCGAGCTCGTTGGTGCCGTTGTAGGTGAACACCGCGCCGCGCCCGGCGTTGAACTTGGGGTCGTCCTCGAGCAGCACGATCGCCGCCTCGACCGCGTCGAGCGCGCTCCCGCCTTTGGCGAGGACCGCCGATCCGGCGTCGCGCGCGGCCGCGAGCGCGGCGCGATACTCGGCCTCTTGCACCGGCGTCATCGTCTCGCGCGCCATCGTTCCCGCGCCGCCGTGGATCGCCAGGCTCCAGCGGGGTGCGTCCGAGGGCTGGGACTGGGCCGGGGTGGCAACGGTCATCATCAGCAAGGCTCCCAGTGACAAGGCCATACGCACGGCGGCTCTCCCAATGCAAAAAGGCCGGGCAAGTCGCCCTGCCCGGCCTTCATGCATCATTGGGCGCGCCGCGTCAGCCCGCGTGGACCTCGGCGGTGTCGATCTTGAGCCCCGGGCCCATCGACGAGCTCAGCGCGACCTTCTTGACGTACTTGCCCTTGGCCCCGGCCGGCCTGGCCTTGACGATCGCGTCGACGAACGCGTCGAAGTTGGCGCGGATCGCCTCGTCCGAGAAGCTCATCTTGCCGATCCCGGCGTGGATGATCCCGGCCTTCTCGACGCGGAACTCGATCTGCCCACCCTTGGCTGCCTTGATCGCCTCCGTCACGTTGGGGGTCACCGTGCCGAGCTTGGGGTTGGGCATCAGGCCCTTGGGGCCGAGCACCTTGCCCAGCCGCCCGACCACGCCCATCATGTCGGGGGTGGCGATGACCCGGCCGTAGTCGAGGTTGCCCGCCTGCATGTCTTCCATCAGGTCCTCGGCGCCGACCTTGTCCGCGCCCGCCTTCTTGGCTTCCTCGGCCTTGTCGCCGCGCGCGAACACCGCGACCTTGACGTCCTTGCCGGTGCCCGAAGGCAGCGTGACCATGCCGCGGACCATCTGGTCGGCGTGGCGCGGGTCGACGCCCAGGTTGAGCGCGACCTCGATGGTCTCGTCGAACTTGGTGGTCTTGAGGTCACGCAAGGTCTGGAGCGCTTCGTCGACGCCGTAGAGCTTCTGGTTGTCGCCGAGCTTGGTGGCGAGCGCCTGCTGCTTCTTGGTTAGCTTGGCCATGATCTCAGCCCTCCACCACTTCGAGGCCCATCGCGCGGGCGGAGCCTTCGATGATCCGCGTCGCGGACTCGATATCGTTGGCGTTGAGGTCCTTCATCTTCGCCTCGGCGATTTCCGACAGCTGCGAGCGCTTGATCTTGCCGGCCGAAAGCTTGCCCGGCTCCTTCGAGCCCGACTTGAGCCCGGCGGCCTTCTTGATCAGGAAGCTGGCGGGCGGGGTCTTGGTGACGAAAGTGAAGCTGCGGTCGGCGAACACGGTGATCACCGTCGGCAGCGGCGTGCCCTTCTCGGCGTCCTGCGTGGCCGCGTTGAACTGCTTGCAGAACTCCATGATGTTGACGCCGCGCTGGCCCAGCGCCGGCCCGATCGGGGGAGAGGGATTGGCGGCGCCCGCGGGCACCTGGAGCTTGATGTAACCTTCGATCTTCTTGGCCACGACGGGCCTCCTTTCTTCCTGTCGGGAACCCCCGTCTTACGAAGGGCACCCTCAGAGTGAGCGGTCAAGCAAGAGCCGAAGCTCTCTCCCGCACGGATGGGAAGGCGTGCCTTCCCGCATTCGGGCCGATAATGGCCGGAAACTTACTTGGCCAGCTCGACCTGCTCGAAGTCGAGCTCGACCGGGGTCGCGCGGCCGAAGATCGAGACGCTGACCTTGACCCGGTTCTTGTCGAAGTCGAGTTCCTCGACTAGCCCGTTGAAGCTGGCGAAGGGACCGTCGAGGACCTTGACCGAATCGCCGATCTCGTAATCGACGTGGACCTGCTTGCGCGGCTCGGCGGCGGCTTGCTCGCGCGCGCCGAAATAGCGTGCGGCCTCCTTCTCGGAGATCGGTTGCGGCTTGCCGTTGGGGCCGAGGAAGCCGGTCACCTTGGGGGTGTTCTTGACCAGGTGATAGACGTCGTCGTTGAGCGCCAGCTTGGCGAGGACGTAGCCGGGCATGAACTTGCGCTCGGACTGGACCTTCTTGCCGCGCTTGACCTCGGTCACCGTCTCGGTGGGCACCTCGACCTGCTCGACCAGCGCCTCGAGCCCCATCCGCTGGGCCTCGGACAGGATCGCCTCGCGGACCTTGTTCTCGAACCCCGAGTAAGCGTGGATGATGTACCAGCGGGCCATGAAATCTCTCTAACCGGGGTCGAATCAGGCAAGCGTCAGCAACTGGCGCACGACCCAGCCGAAGATGGTGTCGATGCCGAGGAAGAACACGGCGAGCAGGACCATCATGATCCCGACCATGATCGCGGTGGTCACCGTCTCCTGGCGGCTCGGCCACACGACCTTGCGCGCCTCGGCCTGGACCTGGCGCATGAATTCACCGGGACTGGTTTTGGCCATTGGTCGGCTCCGTCTCTCGCACAGCGTTGCGCGGCTTTCGGCATCGGCTCCGCGCCGCCCCAGTCGGAACTGGGGAGAGGCGTGATTCTCCGATGTCGGAAGTCAGAGGCGCCCTTAGCGGCGCATGTCCGTCAGTGCAAGAGATGGCGCGCGCGCCGACAGGGTGCGCGGGCGCCAACCGGCGCCCGCGCGAAGCATCCTAGCCAAGCAGGAGCCGACGCCAGAACCCGCCGGGGCGCTCCTGGTAATCCATCGGCTGGATCGGTCCGTACATGTGATAGCGCAGGCTGGCGTCGCGATGAGCCCGGGGCAGAGTCCACGGGTCGGGGCGGCTGGTGCGGTAAGCGGCAGTGCTCATAGGGTCCTCCGGGGGTTGAGGTCTCGTCCCAAGAATCACTTATCGCCGCCCGAGTTCCCGCTGCATATGTCTTTAACCATCTTATTTTAATGGTTATTTATTAGTTAACCAGCGCGAGACGCATGAGCGGCGGGGTTCGGGTCGACAGCACCCGGTTCCTTCTTTCACGCCGCTTCGGCGGTTGCCGGATCGCGCCATACGCCGTCCCACAGCTCGCTCGGCGGGGCTCCGGCGAGCGCGCGAGCGCGCGCGAGCATCAGGCGCGACGGGCGATCGTCGGGCACCGCCGCGAGCGCCTCGCCGAACGCGGAGAGCGCCGCGTCCCACTCGCGCGTGGCGACCGCGGCGCGGCCGCGCGCGTAGGCGTCGAGCATCCGGGCGCGGATCGCGGGATCGCCGGGCGGGCGCGCCAGCACTTCGAAAACCTTTTCGGGCCGCTTACGCCCGCGCACCGCGATCAAGTCGATCTCGCGCAGCGCCCGCGCCGCGCCGAGCCCGCCCGCGCCGAGCGCACCCGCGGCGGCGGCGGCGGTCTTCTCGCAGACCAGCATCTCGACCCCATAGACCTTGGTCAGGTCCTGGAGCCGTGCGGCGAGGTTCACGCTGTCGCCGATCACGGTGTAGTCCATCCGCTTGGGGCTGCCGATCGTGCCCGCGACGACTTCGCCGGTGGCGATGCCGATCCCGATCCGCATCGCCGGCGCGCCGCGCGCAGCGCGCCTTTCGTTGATCGCATCGAGCATCGTCAGCATCTCGAGCCCGCTGGCGAGCGCGTTCTCGGGGTCGCGCCCGCTCGACAACGGGGCGCCGTAGACCGCCATGACCGCGTCGCCGATGTATTTGTCGAGCACCCCATCGTGCGCCGCGACCGCCTCGAACATCTCGGTGAACAGCTCGTTGAGCGTCTCGACG
>DATLDS010000168.1:0-3636 GCA_035525735.1 Novosphingobium sp. | reverse complement strand
GGTTGCCCGGCAGCAACAATGCGCCACCGCGGATGCCGAGCACGTGGGTCGCGGCAAAGTGCTCGGCTCCGGCGCGGACAGCGGCCTGCCAAGCCTCCACCGTCTGCAGCTCGAGCGGCTGCAGGCTCTCGTTGCAGCCGGGCAGGTCGGGCAGCACGCTGGCCACCCCGCGCGCCGCCAGCGCGCGCATCGCCTGCGCCAGCGTGCGGCGGGTGCGGTTGGCTTCCTCGAACAGCGCCGGGACGATCAGCAGCCGCGGCGCGCCCTCCGGGCCCGCGACCCGCGCGAATTCCTCGCCGGTCCCGCCCGGCGCGGGGCAGGGCCAGGCGACGCTTCTCACCGGCCGCGTTTGGCAGCTTGCTTGCGCTGGGCGAAGGCCAGCAACGCGCCGTACGTCTCAAGCAATTCGCCGTCGACCTCGTCGTCCTCGATCACGATGTGGAGGCGGTCCTCCATCTCGGTGAGCAAGCCCGCGACCGCCATCGAATCGAGCTCGGGCAGCGATCCGAACAGTCCGGTGTCGCCCTCGAAGCTCTCGGCCTGGCCCGGCCGCAGCCCGAGCACGTCGCGCAGGATCGCGCGGAGCACCGCGTCGGTGGTCGGCGAAACGGCCGTGTCGTGACGCATCGTTGGTCGAAGCTCCCGGTTTGCGCGGGTCTAGCCAGCGTCGCCGGGTGCGACAACCGTTTTGCTGCGCTGCAACCAGCCGCGCAGCAGATACGGCCACGAACGTGGATCGCGCGGGCGGTGCATGTCGAGCCGCCACATCGGCCGGGCCTCCTCCATCCAGTCGCGCTTGTAAGCGTCGTCGCCGGTGCCGAAGTCGATCGCCGCGACGCGATCCACGTCGATCGCGTGCTCGAACATGGCGGCGCTGAGCAGCGTCCCGGGCGAGTGGGCCTTGGCGCTCTCGAGGTGCGCGAGCTTGTGGATGTAGGCGGTGCCGCCCTCGACCGTCCATAGCTGCGCCGCGACCGGCGCCCCGTCGATCGTCGCGATCGCCAGCCGCAGCGTTCCCGCCGCGCCTTCGCTCTCGGCGAAGCGGCGGAGGAACGCGGGGCTGCCCTCGGCGGGCTTCCCACTGGCGGCGTAGACGCTTTCGTACGCCGCCCAGTCGGCCGCGTCGAACGCGGTCGCGATCCGCAGCTCGACCTTGCCCGCGGCGCGCTTGCGGCGGACCGTCTCGCGCAAGCGCCCCGGCCGCGCCGCCCAGTATTGCGCGAACGAGCGGCCGGCGAGCGCGACGCGGTGATTGATGTCGGCCTGTTCGGACAGCACCGCCCATCCGGCCGCGGCGAACGCGGCGGCGACTTCGGCCGCGTCTTCGGGAGCGAGCGGCGCCAGGCTGACGCGGCGCGAATCGCCGGCGAGCGCGCGCGCCAGCGCCGCCAGCAGCGCGCCGCGCTGCGCCTCGCCGTGAAATACCGGGCGCGCCCAGAAGCTGTACCAGTGGGCCAGGCTGCGCACTTGGCCCGACCCCGCGCGGCGGATCAGCGGCAACGCGCACAGCGCCTCGTCTTCGCGCGCGACCGCCAGCATCGCGGTCTCGTCCGCGAGGCATTCGTCCGCCAGCGCGTGCCAGAACTCGAGCCGGTCGAACGGCGCGCGCTGGCCATCGCGGCCGAGCGCGGCGGCGAGCGCGGGGTCGGCTTGCGCCGCGGCCAGATTAACCGGATATTCGATCCGCACCATTAACTGCGTCCGACCTCTCGCTGAGTCACGCCCGCTTGATCCTCGATCCCATCCCGCCCGCGCTGCCGCTCGATCACCTGGCCTTGCGAGGGGAGCCCGATGCGCCCGCGCTGTGGCTGCGTGAGCGCACGCTTAGCTACAACGATTTAAGCATCCGTGTCGCCGCGCTTGCCGGGTGGCTGAGCGCCCGTGTGAGCGAGCCGGGCGCCGAAACGGGCCAACGCGTCGCGTGCTGGATGGCCAAGACCGAGCTCGCTTGCCTGCTGCCGCTCGCTGCGGCCCGAGCGGGGCTGGTTTATGTTCCGATCAACCCCCTGCTCAAGCGCGCGCAAGTCGCGCACATCCTCGCCGACAGCGGCGCGCGGCTGCTGATCGCCAACGAGGCGCGGCTGGCGACGCTCGAGTCGGCCGACCTGGCGGAGGCCGAGGCGGTCGAAGCGGGCGACGCGGCGGGCGACGCGAAACCCTTGCCGCCGTCGCAAGCCGATCCGGCGAGCCTCGCGCAGATCCTCTACACCAGCGGCTCGACCGGGCGGCCCAAGGGGGTCGTGCTGAGCCACGCCAACTTGTGGCTCGGCGCGGTCAGCGTCGCGCGCTATTTGAAGCTCGAGCCCGAAGATCGCGTGCTCGCCGCGCTGCCGCTGAGCTTCGACTACGGCCAGAGCCAACTGCTCTCGACCTGGCATGCGGGCGCTTCGGCTGCGCCGCTCGATTACCTCACCCCGCGCGACGTGGTGAAGGCGGTGGCGCGGCTGGGCATCACCACGCTCGCCGCGGTGCCGCCGCTGTGGGTCCAGCTCGCCGAGCACGACTGGCCCGCGGGCGCGGGCGCGAGCTTGCGCCGGTTGACCAACACCGGTGGCGCGCTGACCCCCGGCTTGGTGCGCCGGCTACGCGACATGTTCCCCCAGGCCGAGCTCTTCGCGATGTTCGGCCTGACCGAAGCGTTCCGCTCGACGTATCTCGATCCGACACTGGTCGACGCGCACCCGACCTCGGTCGGCCGCGCGATTCCCTTTGCCGAAGTCATGGTCGTTGCCGACGACGGGACCGAGGCCGCCGCCGACGAAGAGGGCGAGCTGGTCCACGCCGGGCCGCTGGTCGCGCAGGGCTACTGGCGCGACGCCGCGCGCACCGCCGAGCGGTTCCGACCCGCTCCGGCGTGGTCGCAGTACGGCGGCACCGCGGTGTGGTCGGGCGACCGGGTGCGGCGAGATCGCGACGGGTTGCTCCATTTCGTCGGGCGCCGCGACGCGATGATCAAGACCTCGGGCAACCGGGTCAGTCCGCAGGAGATCGAGGACGCCGCGCTGGCCACCGGGTGGGTCGCCGAAGCGGTCGCCGTGGGCGTCCCCGATGCGCGGCTGGGCCAGGCGATCCACTTGTTCGTGCGTCCCAAGGACAGCCGTGTCCGGGTCGAAGACATTCCTCTGGCCGCCGCGCTCGGCCGCGACCTGCCCAATTTCATGCTGCCCCAGGCGATCCACTGGCACCCCAATCTGCCGCGCAATCCCAACGGCAAGCTCGATCGTGCCGCGCTCGCCGCCGAGGTCTCGGCATGAAGCCGCTCGGCCCGATCCCCGTGGGTTTCGAGGCGCTCGACGGCGAGCTGGCGATCGACGGGCGCAAGACGAGCGCGCTCGTGGCGCAAGCGGGCGGCACCCCGCTGTTCGTCTATTCGCGCGCGACGATCGCCGCGCGCGTCGCCCGCTTGCGGGCCGCCATGCCGTCGCGTCTTGCGATCCATTACGCTGTGAAAGCAAATCCTTACACGCCACTTCTGGAGACGATATCGAGCTTGGTCGATGGCTTCGACATCGCTTCGGGGGGCGAGCTGCAGCTCGTCGAGCAAGCCGGCATCGTGCCCGGCCGGGTCAGCTTCGCCGGCCCCGGCAAGCGCGACGCCGAGCTCGAAGCCGCGATCTCCCGCGGCGTCACACTCAA
>DATLDS010000165.1:0-5142 GCA_035525735.1 Novosphingobium sp. | reverse complement strand
GGGTGAAGCCGATCTTGGTGCCGTCGGCACTTTCGACGACGAAATGTTGCCGCTCATTATCCTCACTCGCCTTGTCGAGGTCGGCGTTGACGAACTTGCCCGGGATATAGACCACCCGGCGGACCGTCCCGGCGACGGGGGCGCGATTGATGTGGACGTCGAACACGCTCATGAAGATCGAGATGCGGGTGAGCGGCACCTCGCCCATCCCGCCGGCGCCTCCCTCGCCCGCGCGAAGCTCGGGCGGCGGGGCGACCTTCTGGATCAGCGTGATCATCCCGTCCGCGGGCGCAAGAATCGCGCGATTGTCCTGCGGGACGGCGCGCTGCGGATCGCGGAAGAACGCCAGCACGCCGAGCGTCAGGAACGCCAGCGGCCAGGCGATTGTTTCCCACGCGAGGAAGCCGGCCGCCGCGCTGGCGAAGCCGGTGAGCAGCGCGAACTTGCGTCCTTCGGAATGGATCGGCGGCCAGCTCCAGCCGGCGACGCCTTTCCCGCGGTTGTCGACGAGGTCTCCAGGCATGGGCGGCGTCTAGGCTTTCGTTCCGTCGCGGACAAGGCGGGGAACGGGCGAGCGGCGGAATGGTGCCGCCGCTTCTCTCCTGAACAAATGCCAGGGCGGGGTTCGAACCCTCGAAGATCGCCTTGGCGATCCGACCAACAAAGACTCGCTGGTTCGGAAGACGCGACGGTTCGTCGCCCCACGCGCTACCGCGAAGAAACGAAAAGGGGTTGGTGGACAGGGCTGGATTCGAACCAGCGTACGCTCTCGCGGGCAGATTTACAGTCTGCTGCCATTAACCACTCGGCCACCTGTCCACACAGAGTCGCTGGCGGGTCGTGAATGGCCGAAACCGGGTGCGGTTCCGGGCCGCCAGGCCGAGACGGGGGGCCATGGCGAAGCGCCGCGGGGCTGTCAATGGCTCGACATCGCCAGGCACCACTGGCAGGGGTGCGACCATGGCGGGACACGAAAAGGAGCCGAAAGGCCGGGCGCTGCGGGGCCGCGCCGGGCGGATGCGCGGCGGGCGCGGCAGCGGCCGGGCGAGCACCGGCGCGGTCCGGCTGTGGGGTCGTCACGCGGTCGAGGCCGCGCTCAACAACCCCGACCGCGCGCATCGCAAGCTGTGGGCGACGCGCGAGGGGGTGGCGTCCCTGGACGGCGAGCTTCCCACCGATTTCGCGGTCGAATACGCGCAAGCCGCCGATCTCGGTCGGCTGGTCGCGCGCGATGCGCCGCACCAGGGGCTGGTGCTCGAGTGCGCGCCGCTCGAGGAGCTCGGGCTCGACGACTTGCCACCGCCCGACGCATCGCGCCCGCTGGTGGTGCTCGACCAAGTCACCGATCCACACAACATGGGCGCGATCCTGCGCTCGGCGGCGGCGTTCGGCGCGGCGGGCGTGATCACGCAAGACCGCCACGCCCCGTCCGAATCGGGGGTCGTCGCCAAGTCCGCATCGGGCGCGCTCGAGATCGTGCCGTGGGTGCGCGTGGTCAATCTTTCCAGGGCCTTGGAGGATATTGCCGAGGCCGGTTATTGGCGGATCGGGCTCGCCGGAGAGGCCGAAGCGCTGTTCGCCGAGGCGCTGACCGCAGGGCCGGTCGCGCTGGTGCTCGGGGCGGAGGGCGAGGGATTGCGCCCCAATGTCGCGCAGCACTGCGACGCGCTCGCCCGCCTGCCGATCGATCCGGCGATGGAGAGCCTCAACGTTTCGAACGCCGCGGCGGTGGCGCTGTACGCCGTCGCCGCTCGCTGAAGGGGGAATGACGATGCCGAATGTGCGCCGAATGGCTGTTGTCGCGCTGGCCGCGGCTGTCCTTTTGCTGGCCGGATGCATGCTCTTGCCGGGCAAGTTCGGTTCGGAGATGACCGTCCGCGCCGACGGGACCTTCGCGTTCGCCTACAAGGGCGACATCCACCTCGTCGCGCTGTCCAAGCTCGCCGCCGAAGCCAAGCACGACGAAGCCATGGGCGAGTTCACGCCCTCGGCGTGCTTCGACGAGGACACGATCGAAGAGCGGCCGTGCACCAAGGAAGAGCTCGCCCAGCAGCGCGCCGACTGGGAGCAGGCCAAGGCCGCGGGCAACGGCAAGGCCAAGGACGACGCCGAGATGATGAAGGCGCTGCTCGGCGGGATCGACCCGGCCGATCCCCGCGCGGCCGAGGAGTTCGCGGCGCGGCTGCGGCGCCAGGTCGGGTGGCGCTCGGTGATCGACAAGGGCGACGGGCGCTTCGAGGTCGATTTCGCGATAACCGGGCGGCTCGACCACGACTTCAGCTTCCCGACGGTCGAGCGGATGCCGATCGTCTCGCCGTTCGTCACCGCGATCCGCCGCGCCGACGGCACCGTGCGGGTCGAGGCGCCGGCGTTCGCGGCGGGCGCGGGGGGCGCGCCAATGATGGGCGTGATGGGGGCGATGGCCAAGTCCGACCCGCGAGCCGAGGGGCTGCCCGACCTCGACGGGACCTTCACGCTGGTCACCGACGGCGAGATTCTCGCCAACAACACCGACGAAGGGCCGCAACCCGGAACCACGGGCAAGCGCCTGAGCTGGCGGGTCGATGCGCGCACCACCGCAGCCCCGAGCGCGCTGATCAAGCTGGGACGCTGACGTACCGCTCAGTGCAGCGCCGCGCCCTTTTCGCCGTCGCGTAGCGCCTGGGCGAGCGCGGCCGAGACGATCGGCTTGCGCAGCAAGGGAATCGACGGGTCGATGCTCGCCAGCAGCGTCTCGTCGGCGTAGCCGGTCATCAGCACCACGCGCTGCGCGGGGTTGATGGTCAGCGCGCGGGCGATCGTCTCGACCCCGTTCATCCCCGGCATCGCCAGGTCGGTGAGCAGCAGGTCGTACTTGCCCGGCGAACGCTCGAGATGCGCCAGCGCGCTCGGCCCGTCGGCGGCGGTCTCGACGCGGACGCCGAGGTCGATCAGCTGCTCGGCGACGATCGTGCGAACTGAGGCGTCGTCGTCGATCAGCAGCACCGAGCCGACCGAGTGCGCCGGATGCATGATGTCGTCGGGCGCCTCCGCGGCGGTGACCTCGCCATGGTGGCGCGGCAGCACCAGTTCGATCGTCGTGCCCTGGTCGGGCGCGCTGGTGATCCGCATCGCCCCGCCCGACTGGCGGACGAAACCGAACACCATCGACAGCCCGAGCCCCGTGCCCTTGCCCGCCTCCTTGGTGGTGAAGAACGGCTCGGTGACCTTCTCGATGAGGGCTTCGGGAATGCCGCAGCCGTTGTCGCTGACCGAGATCGCCAGGTAATCGCCCGGGGCCAGCTCGCCGCCGTCGTCGGTCAGCGTGATCGCGTCGAGCGCGACCTCGATCGTGCCCCCGCCCGGCATCGCGTCGCGCGCGTTGAGGATCAGGTTGACCAGCGCCAGCTCGGTCTGCGCGCGGTCGACGAACAAGTGCCCGACGTCGCCCGGGAACCGCCAGGTCAGCTCCACCGTGCCGCCCAACGTGGTTTCGACCAGCCCCGCGACCGCCTCGCGCAAGGCGGTGGGATCGACCGTGGTCGGCATCAGGCTTTGCTGGCGCGAGAACGCCATCATCCGCCGGACCAGCTCGGCGCCCTGCTCGGCGGCGTGGCGCATGAGGTCGATCACGCGGGCCTCGGAGCCCTCGAACGTCATCCGCCGCGTCAGCAGCTCGATCCCGCCGAGAATCGAGGCGAGCAGGTTGTTGAAGTCGTGCGCGACGCCACCGGTGAGCTGGCCGAGCGCGTCGAGATTGCCCGACTGGAGCATTCGCGTTTCGAGGATCTTCTGCTCGGTGACGTCGATCAGCGTGCCCGCCCACACGCCCTTGTAGCCTTTGCCGCGCAGCACCGCGGCTTGATCGAGGAAATGACGGGTGCGCCCGTCGGGGCCGACCCAGCGATACTCGCACGACGGCATCGCCCGGTCCGACTTGCCGAAGCAGGCGAGCGCGCCCTCGCGGTCGTCGGGGTGGACCATCGCGAAGAACAGGCCCTCGTCCGCCGCGAGCGTTTCAGGGTCGAGCCCGGTCAGCCCTTCCACATCGCCGCCGACGAAGCGGCGCAGCTGCGCGCCGTCCTCGCCCACGCGGCCTTCGTAAAGCGCGATCGGCAATGCCGCGAGGATTGCCGCTTGGCGTTGCTGCGCGGCGTGGAGCTCCTTGGTCAGCGTCAGCTTGTCGAGCTCGGTGCGGAAGCTCTTGTCGCGTAGCGCCTGCTCGGCGCGGCCTTGCGCCTCGACCTGCTGGCGCATCCGGTAAAGGTCGACGAACACCGTGACCTTCGACTTGAGCACCATCGGCTCGACCGGCTTGAACACGTAATCGACCGCGCCCATCGAATAGCCGCGCATCAGGTGCTCGGTCTCCTTGTAGACCGCCGAGAGGAAGATGATCGGGATGCGCGCGGTCTGCTCGCGCGCGCGGATCAGCTGCGCGGTCTCGTAGCCGTCGATCCCCGGCATGAACACGTCGAGCAGGATGACCGCGAAGTCGCCGTCGAGCAGGTGACGCAACGCCTCGCGCCCCGAGGTCGCGGTGACGACCTCGGCCAGCCCGCCGAGCACTTCGGAGATCGCCAGGAGGTTGCGCTCGTCGTCGTCGACCAGCAGGATTCGAACCGGCGCATCGTCATCGGCCGCCGCGATCCGCGACGTGGCTGTCTTCACTGGAGCGTTCACGCCTCAGGCGGCCCTTTCGGTCATTGCTGGCGCGCTCGTCGATGCGCCGCGCCCGCGCCCGATCCACACCCGCAGCAGCGCGAGCAGCAGGTCGATGTCGACGGGTTTGGAGATATAGTCCGAAGCGCCCGCATCGAGGCACTTCTGGCGATCGCCCTTCATCGCCTTGGCGGTGACCGCGACCAAAGGGATGTCGCCGATCGACGGGCTTCGGCGGATCCGCCGCATCGTCTCGTAGCCGTCCATCTCGGGCATCATGATGTCGATCAGTGCGACGTCGATGCCCGGCGTCTGCTCGAGAATCAGGATGCCGTCTCGGCCGCGCTCGGCATGGAGGACCTCGACGTCGTGGCTCTCGAGCACGCTGGTCAGCGAGTAGATGTTGCGGATGTCGTCGTCGACGATCAGGATCTTGGCGCCCGCAAGCTCGGGCACCGAGCGGATGCCGGGCGCCGCGTCGTTGTCGCCGTCGCGCTGGGG
>DATLDS010000157.1:0-5522 GCA_035525735.1 Novosphingobium sp. | reverse complement strand
TTGATAATTGCCGCGACAACGCTGCCGATCCACCTCGCCGCGCTGGCCCCGCCCGCGCCCGGACGCGAGGCGCTGTGGGTGCCGTGGCTGTTCGCCGCGTCGATCGGCCCGGTGTTCCTGCTGGTCTCGGCGCAAGCCCCGCTGATGCAGCGGTGGTTTTCCGCGCATCCGGCCGCCGGCGAGCCGTGGGCGCTTTACGCCGCCTCGAACCTCGGCAGCTTCGCCGGACTGATCGCCTATCCGCTGCTGGCCGAGCCGCTGCTCTCGGTGCGCGCGCAGACATGGGCGTGGAGCGCCGGTTACGCGCTGCTGATCGCTTGGGTCGCCGCGGCCGCCTGGGCGCGCTGGACCGCGCCCGCCGCGCCGACGCGGGCCGAACCGGCGCAAGCGGTCGGCGCGAAGCGCGTGCTCGCCTGGCTCGCGCTCGCCGCGGTGCCCTCGGGGCTGATGCTGTCGACCACCACGCACCTGACCACCGACATCTTCGCGATGCCGCTGCTGTGGGTGATCCCGCTCGGGCTCTACCTGCTGAGCTTCGTTCCGGCGTTTTCGGATCGGCGCGCGCTGGCCAACGCGACTCAGCGCGCGGCGGCGCCGATCGTGCTGCTCGCCGGCGGGATGGCGATGGGCTCGCGCAGCTCGGGCTCGATCGCGCTCGCGCTGGCCAGCGTCGTCCTGCTGTTCGTGGTCGCGGTGACGCTCCACGCGCGGCTTTACGCGTTGCGCCCCGACCCCTCGCGGCTGACCTTGTTCTACCTGGTGATGGCCGCGGGAGGCGCGCTCGGCGGCGCCTTCACCGCGCTTGTCGCGCCGCTCGCGTTCGACTGGGTGTGGGAGCACCCGCTGCTGGTCGTCGCTGCGGCGCTGCTGCTGCCGCAGACCCCGCTGCTCGGCTGGACCAGGCTCGAGGGGATGTCGCGCGCGATGGTCGTGGCGACGGTGCTCGCGCTGGTCGCGCTGGCCGGTTTCGCCGCGTGGATCATGCTCGGGCTCGATCCCGAGGACGATCGCCTGCTCGTGCTGTTCCTCGCGCTGGCGATGGCGTTCTCGGGGGTAATGGTGCTCGGCCGGCGCTGGGCGTTCGTCGCGGTACTGGCGCTGACGATGATCGGCCGCGGCGGGTTCGACACGCTCGAGACCTCGCTGTCGGGCGCGCGCAGCCGCAGCTATTTCGGCATCTACACGGTGCGCGATTATCCCGAATCGCACCAGCGGATGCTGTCGCACGGCACCACGCTGCACGGGATGCAGTACACCGACGCGCGGTCGCGTCGGCCGACGACGTATTACGGGCCGAACTCGGGCGTGGGCCTCGCGCTGGCCCGCGCGCCCGCGCTGTTCGGGCCGAACGCGCGGATCGGCGTGGTCGGGCTCGGCACCGGGACTCTCGCTTGCTGGAAGCAGCCGGGACAGCGCTGGACGTTCTTCGAGATCGACCGCGCGGTGCTGGCGCTGTCGCGCTCGCGGCGCTTCACCTACCTCGACGATTGCGCCCCCGATGCCACGGTGCGCCTCGGCGACGCGCGGCTCGAGTTGGGGAAACTGCCGCCGGCGAGCTTCGACGTGCTCGCGATCGACGCGTTCTCGTCCGATGCGATTCCGCTGCACTTGCTCACCGAGGAGGCGCTGCGCGTTTACGGCCGCGCGCTCGCGCCCGACGGGCTGCTGATGGTCCACATCTCGAACCGATATTTCGAGCTCGAGCCGCAGCTGTCGGCCTCGCTCGCGCGCGCCGGCTGGGCCGGGCGTGTGCTGACCGACACCGCAGCGCACCAGCAAGGCCTGTCCGCCTCGGTGTGGGTCGCGGTGGCGCGCGACGAGGCGCGGCTGGCGCGGTTGACGCGCGGCGAGGACAAATGGAAACCGTTGCTCAACCAGCCCGGAACGCGCCCGTGGAGCGACGATCACGCCTCGATCCTCGCCGCGGTGCGCTGGAGGAACCTGATCGGCAAGGTGTTCTGAACATGGAGAAAGCGCGCTTTCATGACGTCACCCTGATCGCCATCCACGGCAAGGCGCCGCGGATCGATCCGACCGCGTTCGTCGCCCCCGGTTGCCGGATCATCGGCGACGTGACGATCGGCCCGGGATCGAGCGTGTGGTACAATTGCGTGCTGCGCGCCGATGTCAGCCGGATCGTGATCGGCGCGCGCAGCAACATCCAGGACGGCAGCGTGGTCCACTGCGACCCGCCGGGCCCGGGCGATCCGGACGGCTCGCCGACGCTGATCGGCGACGACGTGCTGATCGGCCACATGGCGATGATCCACGGCTGCGTGCTCGAGGACCGGGCCTTCGTCGGGCTCGGCGCGATCGTCATGAACAAGGCGCGGATCGCGGGCGACGGAATGCTCGCCGCGGGCGCGATGCTGACCGAGGGCAAGGTCATCGGCCCGCGCGAGCTGTGGGGCGGACGCCCGGCGCGGCTGATGCGCGAGCTCGACGACGCGGCGATAGCGGGCATGCGCGCGGGGGTGGCGCACTACGCCGAGAACGCGAAGGCTCACGCGGCGGCGCTCGGCGCCGCGCGCGAGGGGTAGCGGAAGAACCCGTCTAGCGATCTGGTCCCTGCCACTCGGACGCGGCGAGATTGCTGTCGCGCAGCCGCAGCGCGAGGCCCAGCCCCACCCCCACGCCGATCGCGACGGTCAGGTCCGCGAGCACGGTCAGCGCGAGGGTCAGCACCAGCAGGATCCGCTGCGAAGGTCGTTCCGCCCAATAGCCGCGCCACTTATGCGACTCGCTCATGGTCCAGGCGGTCATCAACAGCAGCGCGGCGAGCGCGGGAAGCGCGAGATAGCCCGCCAGCGGGGCGGCGAGCAGCATCACCACGAGGATGACGAGCGCGTGGATCAGCCCTGCTACCGGGGTCTTGCCGCCGGCGCGGACGTTGGTGGCGGTGCGCGCGATGGCCCCAGTCGCGGGCAGGCCGCCGAACAGCGCCGAGCCGATATTCGCCCAGCCCTGCGCTAGGACTTCGGCGTTAGGGCGGTGGCTGCCGCCGGTCATGCGGTCCGCCACCATCGCCGAGAGCAGGGATTCGACCGCCGCGAGAAAAGCGATGACCAGCGCCGAAGGGAGGAGGTCGGTCAACCGCGCGAGGGTGATCGCGGGAAGTGTCGGCATCGGCAGGGTATGGGGAAGCTCGCCGTAGCGCGACGCGACGGTTTCGACCGGGAGGTCCGCCACCGCGACCACCGCCGAGGCCAGCGCGACCACGACGAGCGAGCCGGGAACCCGCGGCGCGGCGCGGCGCAGCGCGACGATCAGCAACAATGCGCCCACTCCGATTGCGAGCGCGGTGGGGTCGGCTGTCGCGCGGACGGACCACAGCGCCTGCACCTTGGCGATGAAGTCGGCCGGAACCGCGGCGAGATCGAGCCCGAAAAGATCCTTCGGCTGGCTCGCCGCAATGATGATCGCGATGCCGATGGTGAAGCCGTTGACGACCGCCTCGGGCACGTAGGCGATGAGGTTCCCGGCGCGTAGCAAACCGGCGGCGAGCAGGATCACTCCGGCCATCAGCGTCGCCAGGACGAGGCCGTCATAACCATGCATGGCGATCACCCCGAACACCACGACGATGAACGCCCCGGTCGGACCTCCGATCTGCACACGGCTGCCGCCGAGGAGCGAGACCAGGAACCCGCCGACCACTGCGGTGATCAGGCCGGACGCCGGATCGGCGCCCGAGGCGATCGCGATGGCGATGCTGAGCGGCAAGGCCACCAGCGCCACCGTCACCCCGGCGGCAGCGTCGGCGGCGAACAGCGCGGGCGAGTAGGTCCGCATGGTGGTGAGGAGCTTGGGCCGCATCGGCGACCGGACTAACAGGTGTGGCCCCGGGTGACCTAACGCTTCGATCAATCGCGGATCATCGCTCGCAGCGTCTCGAGCGTATCCGCTTCGTGCGCCGGCTTGTCGCGGCGGATGCGGTTGATCCGGGGAAAGCGCATCGCCACCCCGGACTTGTGGCGCTTGCTGGCGTGGACCGAGTCGAACGCGACCTCGAACACCAGGCTCTTGTCGGTCTCGCGCACCGGTCCGAACCGGTTGAGCGTGTGCTGTCGGACGTAGTGGTCGAGCCACTTCAACTCCTCGTCGGTGAACCCGAAATAGGCCTTGCCGACCGGCAGCAGCTCGGCGCCCGCATCGGGATCGCCGTCCCAGCAGCCGAACGTGTAGTCCGAATAGAAGCTGCTGCGCTTGCCGCTGCCGCGCTGAGCGTACATCAGCACGCAATCGACCAGCAGCGGGTCGCGCTTCCACTTGAACCATAGCCCGGTCTTGCGCCCGGCGACGTAAGGGCTGTCGCGGCGCTTGAGCATCACGCCTTCGATCGCGTCGTCGCGCGCGCGCTCGCGGATCGCGGCAAGCTCGTTGAGCGAGCCGGCGTCGATCACGCTCGACAAGTCGAAGCGCGCCGGGTCGAGCCGGGGCACGAACGCCTCGAGCTCGGCGCGGCGCTGCTCCCAGGCGAGCGGGCGCAGATCGTCGTCCTCGCGGATCAGCAGATCGTAAAGCCGGACGAACGCCGGGTAGTCGGCGAGCATCGCCTTCGACACGGTCTTGCGCCCGAGACGTTGTTGCAATGCGTTGAAGCTCGCCGCGCCGCCCGCTTCTCCGCCCTGGTGCGCGCCGCGGACGAGTAGCTCGCCGTCGAGCACGCACGCGATCGGCAGCGCGGCCGCGACCTCCGGAAAGGTCGCCGAGATGTCGTCGCCCGATCGCGAATAGACCCGCGTCTCTCCGTTTACGTGGACGAGCTGGACGCGGATGCCGTCCCATTTCCATTCGGCGGCGTAGTCAGGAAAATCGTCTTCCATCGCCGCCATCGCGGGGCCTTCGAGCGGGTGCGCGAGCATGAACGGGCGGAACAGCGGGACGTGGCCGGCGTCCGGTGCCGGTGCACCATCCGCGGCCCAGGCGAACAGCTCGGCGTACGGCGGAAACTGGCCGTGCCAGTACTCCTCGACGTCGTCGACCGAGACGTCGAACGCTTGCGCGAACGCCACTTTGGCGAGCCGCGCCGAGATGCCGATGCGCATCGCCCCGGTCGCCAGCTTGAGCAGCGCGTAACGGCCGTCGGCGTCGAGCCGGTCGAGCAGCGCGGGCAGCTCGCGTGAGATCGTGGCGCGGGTCATCGCGCCTAAGGTTTTGACAGCTTGCCCGACGGTCGGCGGATCGGGGTCCCCTGAGGGCTCGGGCCAGAGCAAGCTGACTGTTTCCGCGGTATCGCCAACATAATCGCGCGAGAGTGCGTACAGCACGGGGTCCACCCGGCTCATGATCAGATCGCGAATGGCGGCGCCCTTGACCGCAGGAAAGTCGAGACCGTCGGTCAACGCGGCTAAGGCCCACCCACGGTCGGGATCGGGTGTGGTGCGCATGTACTCGGCGATGAGCGCCAGCTTGCCGTTGCGCGAGCGGGTGTAGACCAACGCGTCCACCAGGGCGGCGAATTCTTCCACCCTAGTCGTCCTCATCCTCGTATCCGACGAGTGCCAACGCCCTCGCTCGCC
>DATLDS010000139.1:0-4005 GCA_035525735.1 Novosphingobium sp. | reverse complement strand
TGCGCGCGTCAGAGCGACTCAGAAGAAACGAAAGCACAAAACTGCTCAAGCACGCGCTGCCAACCATACCGCGTTTCGGCTGCAGGCCGTTTCTCCGAAGCCCACCTCTTCTGCTTCACTCCGAGCCAGTGTCACCGGTCCTCGACGCAGGTTGGACCATTGCGCCTCAAGGGCACCCAACGCTGCTGTGTGCAGTCTCTTTGCTTCATCCGGATCGTGCGTTCCAAGACTGCGCTTCTCCTCGCGCTTTCCGACAAGCGTGCGGAAATCGCCAGCAACGCGACGCCGAGCCAATAGATGCCCGTGTCACGGGGCTTCCAGGGACGTGCCATTGCAAGGGGCATGTGTACCACCCGTGTGTACCAGTCGGGCGGCACGAAACCATTGAAGATACAGAACTTTATGAAATTCAGGAGCTTAGCGTGACGTTGGCGGAGAGGGAGGGATTCGAACCCTCGATACGGTTGCCCGTATGCCGCATTTCGAGTGCGGTGCATTCGACCACTCTGCCACCTCTCCGCGAGATGCCTTGGGGAGCCCGCCAGGCGGGTCCGGTCGAGGAAGCGCGCGGTTAGCGAAAGGGGGGCGCGTTGCCAAGCCCCCGTGGGCAGGGTCCGAGAGCCCGCTTGGGGGAACGAAGCGGGCGCGCCGCTTGTTTCGCTTTCGCAACAATCTATATTCGTGAGGCTATGGATCGCGCGCAGTTCTTTTCCCCGCAGGCCGGCCGGATGGTCGACGCGCCGCCGGTCGCCGAGGCGCGGTTCGGGATCGGCGACGTCGTGCGCCACCGGCTGTTCGACTTTCGCGGGGTGATCTTCGACATCGACCCGGTCTTCGCCAACAGCGAGGAATGGTACGACGCGATCCCCGCCGAGGTCCGCCCGCACCGCGAGCAGCCCTTCTACCACCTGCTCGCCGAGAATTCGGAATCGAGCTACGTCGCTTACGTCAGCCAGCAGAACCTGCTCGCCGACGCCGAGGCGGGCCCGGTCGACCATCCGTCGGTCGAGCAGTTGTTCGAGGACTTCGCCGAAGGCCGCTACAAGCTGCGCCACGGCCTGCGGCACTAGCTCTTCAGCCGCCATCCCGACCTGAGCAGCGCGTAGGCGAGCATCAGCAGCGCGAGATTGAGCACGCCCAGCCCGAGCGCGGCGGCGATCACCGCGCGGTTGGTGTCGCCGATGTCGCTCGCGCCCAGAAAGCCGAAGCGGAAGCCCGAGATGATGTAGAAGAACGGGTTCATCCGGCTGACGATCTGGAACGCGGGGGCGAGGTTGTCGATCACGTAGAACGTCCCCGAAAGCAGCGAGAGCGGGGCGATCACGAAGTTGGTGATCGCCGCGTTGTGATCGAACTTCTCGGCCCAGATCGAGCTCAGCACGCCGATCGTCGCCATCAGCAGCGCGCCCATCAGCCCGAACCAGACCACCGCCCAGGGGTGCGCGACCGCAAGGCTGACCCCTGGGTAGAACGCCATCGCCCCGGCGATCGCGAGGCCGACCAGCACCGCGCGGGTCAGCGCCGCGCCGATCATCGCGACGAGCAGTTCGGCCTCGCTCAGCGGGGGCATCAGGTAGTCGATGATCGTCCCCTGGATCTTGCCGACGAGCAGCGAGAAGCTCGAGTTGGCGAACGCGTTCTGCATCATGCCCGTGGAGACAATCAGCCCGGGAGCGACGAACGTCGCGAACGGAACGCCGAGGACCATCCGACCGCTGCGGCCCATGGCGACGGTGAAAACGATCAGAAACAGCAGCGTGGTGATCGCCGGAGCCCAGATCGTCTGGGTCTGGACCTTGAAGAAGCGCCGCACCTCCTTCATATAGAGCGTCGCCAGCCCCATTCGATTGACGGCGCCGAGCAACGGCACGCCATGCGCCGGGAAACCGCGGCGCGCGGCCTGAACACCCGGTGGGGTTTGGACTTGCGGAGCGGTTGCGTGATCGGCCATGGCCGCCCTCGCCTATCGGGGGCGCGAGGGGCTGGCAAGGCGCACGCGTCTCAGGTTGGGGCGCAGATTTTTGGAGCAGGCATGAGCTGGACCGACGAACGCATCGCCAAGCTGACCAAGATGTGGGAGGGCGGCGCGACCGCCAGCCAGATCGCCGAAGAGCTCGGCGGGGTCAGCCGCAACGCGGTGATCGGCAAGGCGCACCGGCTCGGGCTCAAGGCGCGCCCCTCGCCGGTCAAGCCCAACGAGAAGCCCGAAGCGCCCGCCAAGGCCAGCGCGCCCACGGCCAAGCCCGCGCCTCGCGCCGCCGCGCCCGCGCCGCGCGAGCCCGCGCCGCGTCCCGCTCCCGATACGTCGCGCACCGTCGCCACCGGGGTCGCGGTGCCCGAGGGCGTGTCGGTCCCGGTCACCCCGCAGCCGCGGATCGTTTCGGTCGGGCCTGGCGGGTTCCTGCGCCAGGGCCCGGGCGACCAGCAGGCGCCGATCCCGCCCGCCCCGCCGCGCCGGCTGGTCCCCGCCAAGCCGAGCCCGGAGATCGCCGACAAGACCGGGCTGCTCGACCTCAACGACCGCATCTGCCGCTGGCCGATGGGCCACCCCGGCGAGCCCGACTTCCATTTCTGCGGCGACAAGGTGAACCCCGGCTTCCCGTATTGCGTCCAGCACTGCGGCCGCGCTTACCAGGCGCAGCTGCCGCGCGGCGCGCGCCGCCCACCCCCGCCGCTGCCGTTCGGCGGCCCCAGAGTCCGATAAGCGCGTCCGCTGAAGCGACACGCGGCGCGCCGACACGCGCGTTCTCCGCGATCCTCGGCTTCGCTTTCGCGCTGCGCGTCGCGGTGCGCGCGGGCATCGGCGCGGAGGCTTTCTGGCGCGAGGGCTATGCGTTCTTCTTCGGCTTCGCCCGGCGGCTGGCCGAGGGCGCCGGCTATGTCGACGCGTCCGGCGCGGCGACCGCGTTCCGGGTTCCGCTCTACCCGCTGGTCCTCGCCGGGCTGACCGGCGGCGATCGCGCGTTCTGGCCGGTGCTGCTGTTCCAGGCGGCGGTCTCGACCGGGACCGTCGCCTGCGCCGCGCTGCTCGCGCGCGACTGGTTCGGCCCGCGCGCCGCGCTGTGCGCCGCCGCGATTTGCGCGGTCTATCCGTACTACCTGATCCACGACACCTCCCTCGCCGAGACCGGGCTGTTCACGTTCCTGACCGCGCTCGGCGTGTGGCTGGCGGTGAGAGCGCGCGCACGCGGCTCGGCGCGGATCGCCGCCGCCGCGGGGTTGGCGCTGGGGCTCGCGGTGCTGACCCGCGCGACGATCGCCCCGTTCGTGCCGGTGGCCGCGGCGTGGCTGGCGTTCGTGCCGCGGAGGCGCGGCGGCGGCCAGTGGATCGCCGCGGGCACGTTGCTCGCGGTCGCGGCGCTGACGCTGACTCCGTGGCTCGCCTATTCGCAGCAGGTCACCGGCCGCGCGTCGCTCGGCACCGAGTTCGGCGCGGCGCTGTTCGGCGGCAACAACGACCGGACCTTCAGTCATTACCCGGCGGGCAGCATCGACGCGAGCCGCGGCGAAGCGTTCGCCGCGCTCAGCGCCGACGACGACGCCGAGCTCGCGCGCCTGCGCGGCGACGAGGCCGCGACCAGCGACTGGTACGAAGCGCGCGGCCGCGCGTGGATCGCGGCGCATCCGGGCGCGGCGGCGTGGGGCGCCTTGCGCAAGCTCGGGGCCGCGTTCGGCCCGCTGCCGAGCCCGCGCAAGGGCGCGCCGGGCAACGCCGCGCATGCGCTGAGCTATGGCCCGATCGCGCTGCTCGCGCTCGTCACCGCGTGGCGTCGGCGGCGCTGGCGCGAGCACCTGCCGATTTACGCGCTGTTCGCGATCTTCGCCGCGATCACCGCGGTGCTGTGGGGCCACACCGCCCACCGCTCGTTCCTCGACGTCTACCTGATCGTGTTCGCCGCGCCCGCGATCCTCGCGGCCGTCGACCGCCGGCGGCGCTCAGCCGGGCCGCCGCGCGAACCAGATGGTGTGGCGCGGACCCTTGCCGTTGGCGCGCGCGCGAACCGT
>DATLDS010000116.1:0-2539 GCA_035525735.1 Novosphingobium sp. | reverse complement strand
TCGATCAGGTGGCGGCACAGCGACAAGCCGTCCTCGCCGGGCATCATCACGTCGAGCAGCACGAGGTCGGCGGCGTCCTCGCCCAGCCGGCTGCGCGCCTCGGCGGCGCTCGCGGCCTGAGTCACGACGAACCCCTGGCGGACGAGGTAGTCCGCCAGCGGCTCGCGCAGGCTGCGCTCGTCGTCGACGAGCAGCAGCCGGGTCGGTGCGGGATCGCTCATCGAGGTCCCGCCGGGGCTCAGTTAGCCTTGTCGGTGCGCTTGGCCTGCCACTGGCTGCGCATCTTGGCGTGCGCGGCCTGGCGCTCTTCCAGCGTGATCGAGCCGTCGTTGTTGGCGTCGACCATCGCGAAGTGCTTGGCGACGCCCGCGTCGAACTCGGCGCGGCTGACCGAGCCGTCGTTGTTGGTGTCGGCCATCTTGCCCATGTGCATCATGCCGCCGCCGCGGTGGCCGCGCATCCCGCGCCCGCCCATCCGGTGGCCCTGGTGATCTCCGGCCATATTGCCGCCGTCGTGGCCGGCCATGCCTTCGTGCCCCGCCATTCCGGCATGATCGCCGCCGCGGCGCTGGTGCGCGGCCGCCATCTCGGCGGCGGAAACCCCGCCGCTCTTGTCGGTGTCGAGCCGGGCCAGCCATTCGCCGCGGCGGTTGTCGCGGTTCGCCGCCATCTTGGCTTGGCGTTCGGCGCGCATCGCCTCGAACTCGGCCGCGCTGACGTCGCCGTTGCCGTCCTTGTCGAGCTTGGCGAAGCGCTGAGCCGCGTGTGCCGCGCGGTCGGCCTGGTTGAGCGCGCCGTCGTTATTGGCGTCGAGCTTGGTCCACATCGCGCTCGCGGCGGCCTGGGCCTCGGCGCGGGTCAGCGTGCCGTCGCCGTTGGCGTCGAAATGCGCGCGCATGTCGCCGGGAGCGGCGAACAGCGCGGTGGCGCTCATCGCGAGAACCGCGGCGCCCGCGGCCAGAGTGAGCTTCTTCATCGGTTTCATCTCCACTTGTCGGAACGAGTGAAGCCGCCCGGCGGGCCCAAGGGGAAGGGGAGGAACTGCCCGGGAAACGCAACACGCGGCTTCTGTCGGTCGTTCTACCCGGGCGTTGTCGCGCGAATATGCCACGATCGCGGAGATTTGTCGCAATTTGTCGCGCGCGGTTGGGATTGGCCGCGCCGACCGGAGTCCGGCTTTGCCAGCCCAACGAAAAAGCCGCTTTGCGGCGAAAGCGGAAGCCTAACCCATCAGGAAGGCGTTGAGCTTGTTGCCGTCGGGATCGCGGAAATATCCCGCGTAAAACCCCTTGCCGTCTTCGTCCGCATCGCCGCGCAGGCCCGGCGGGCCCTCGTCAGTGCCGCCGTTGGCGAGCGCGATGTCGTACAGCCGTTGGACCTGATCGCGGTCCTTGGCCTCGAACGCGACCATGACCCCGTTGCCGACGGTCGCGGCGTTGCCGTCGAACGGCTTGGTCAGGCCGATCCCGGCGCCGCCCCCGGGCTCTCCCCAGGCGATGAAGCTGTCGAACTCCATCATCCGCTTGGTGCCGAGCTCGGCTGCGATCGCATCGTAGAACTTCGCCGCGCGCTGCAAGTCGTTGGTGCCCAGGGTGACGTAACCGATCATCGCGCGTTCTCCTCCGACTCGACCTGGTAGAACATTAAGCGAACGGCGGTCTCTCTACAAGGGCGCGCATTGCGCCTCGAGCCACGCCTTGTCCGCGCCTTCGAGCTGGGCTCCGAGCACCTCGCGGACTTTCGCGTGATACGCGTTCCACCACTCGACCTCTTCGGGCGTGAGCATCTCGCGCGTCACCAGCGCGGCGTCGATCGGCACGAAGGTCAGCGTCTCGAAGCCGAGGAACTCGCCTTCCGCACCGGCGATCTCGCGCGGCTCGACCAGCACGAGGTTCTCGATCCGGATGCCGTATTCGCCCGCCTTGTAATAGCCCGGCTCGTTCGAGAGGATCATCCCCGCGAGCAGCTCCTGCTCGGTCCCGGGCTGTCCGCCGGAGGCCTTGGCGATCCGTTGCGGGCCTTCGTGGACCGAGAGGAAGCTGCCGACGCCGTGCCCGGTGCCGTGCGCGTAATCGAGCCCGGCCTCCCACAAGTACCGGCGCGCGAAGCTGTCGAGCTGGCTCCCCGCGGTGCCTTGCGGGAACACCGCGCGGGCGAGCGCGATGTGGCCCTTGAGCACGCGGGTGAAGCGGTCCTTGACCTCGGCCGGCGGGGCGCCCGGGCCGATCCACACGGTGCGGGTGATGTCGGTGGTGCCGTCGGGGTATTGCCCGCCCGAATCGACCAGGTAGACGCTCTTGGGCGCAATCTTGAGGTTGCTGTCCTCGTCGACGCGGTAATGCGGAATCGCCGCGTGCGGCCCCGCACCGCTGATCGTGTCGAACGACAGATCGCGCAAGCACCCGGTCTCGTCGCGGCGCGCCTTGAGGTAGGCGGCGGCGCTGAGCTCGGTCTCGCCGCCCTTGGGCGCGGCCTCGCCGACCCACTTGAGAAACTTGGCCACCGCCGCGCCGTCGCGCGCCTGCGCCGCGCGGTGCCC
>DATLDS010000112.1:0-28108 GCA_035525735.1 Novosphingobium sp. | reverse complement strand
TATGCCCAGGCCAACGCCCAGATCCAGCTCAACGGTCCCGAAGACAAGTGGTTCGTCCGCGGGTTCGTCCAGAACATCTTCGACAGCACCGCGGTGACCGGCCTTTATGTCACCGACCAGTCGTCGGGGCTGTTCACCAATATCTTCACGCTCGAGCCGCGCCGCTACGGCATCGCCGCGGGGGTCAAGTTCTAAGCGACCGAGGTTCGAAACAATGGCCCCGGCGCGGCGACGCGCCGGGGCCTTCTTTTTTACAACATCGCGAACGTCGCGAGCAGCCGCTGCCACGCGCGCTCGGCCTGCGCGCGGTCGTAGGCGGGCGAGTCGACGACGGTCCAGCCGTGTTGCGCGGGATAGACCTCGATCTCGCACTTGCGCCCAGCCGCGTCGCACGCCTCGCGCAGCTTCGACTTCCCCGCGGGATCGCGCGCGTCGTCGTTCTGCGCGATCGCGATCAGCGCGCGCGCGCGCATCTCGGCGAGGAGCAGGTGCGGGCTGTCGGGCTTGTCGCTGACGAGGCTCGCGCCGTGCATCGAGGCCGCGGCGCCGATCCGCTCGGGCACCGCCGCGGCGGCGCGCAAGGCCGCGGGCCCCGTCATGCAGTGACCGACGGTGCCGATCTTGCGCTTGGTGTCGACCGCGCGCTGGCGGTCTAGCCAGGCGACGAAAGCCTGCGCGTCGCGCGCGTAGGCGGCGGGATCGAGTAGCTTGCCCCACGGCTGCAGCTTGGCGCGCGCGGCGGAGTCGGTGAAGCTGGTGCCGGGGGGCAGGACCGGATCGGGCGCGCTGCGGTAGTAGTGGTTGACCGCCAGCGCGGCATAACCGGAGCGCGCCAGGCGCCGAGCCATGTCGCGGAACGATTCGCGCAAGCCGACGATGTCGGGCCAGATCAGCACCGCCGCGTGCGCGCGCTTGGCGGGATGGGCGAAGAAGCCGTCGGCCTGGCCGTCGGCGGTGGCTATCCTCACCGCGCTCTCGACGATCTTCGCGCCCGACGCGGCGGGCGACGAGGTGGGGTTGGTCTCACCACCGCTCATGCATCCGCCGAGCGCCGCGATCCCGACCGCGCCGAGCGCGAAGCCGCGGCGCGAGGTGCGGCGCAGCGCCTGCCATTCGGCATCGTCCGCCAGGGTGAAGTCATCGCACATCGCGGCACGCTCCTTGGCTCCCCGTCGACGCCGTCCTAGGACGGCTTGGCGGCCCTTGCACCCGCTTTCGAAGCGATTAGGGTGGCGGTTTGCAACCGAAGCGGGAGACGCGAACGATGTACAGTCACAACATGGTCGGCAGCAACGACATCGACCGCTCGAAGAAGTTTTACGACGCGGTGTTCCAGTCGATGGGCGGCAAGGAAGGGATCAAGGACGACAAGGGCCGGCTGATCTACATGCACAACGGCGGCATCTTCCTTGTCACCCCGCCGATCGACGGCCAGCCCGCGACCGCCGGCAACGGCTGCACGATCGGCTTCACGATGGACAGCCCGGAGCAGGCCGACGCCTGGCACAAGGCGGGCGTCGCGGCCGGCGGCAAGGCGATCGAGGATCCGCCGGGGGTTCGCTCGGGCGGAATGGGCGACCTCTACCTCGCCTATCTGCGCGATCCCGACGGCAACAAGCTGTGCGCGCTCAAGCGGATGTAAACGCTCGGGCGGGATTTATCTTGAGGCGTTGATGCTCTAGCGCCAGCGCGACTTCGTCGCTGGGGACCTGCATGACCGCCGCCCGCACCTCCGCGCTCCTGTTGTTCGGCGCTACCGGCGACCTCGCGCGGCGGATGCTGCTGCCCTCGCTTTACGCGCTTCACGAGGACGGGCTGCTCGGCGAAGGGCTGCGGATCGTCGGCACCGCGCGCTCGGCGCTCTCGGATGCGGAGTTCCGCGAACTGGCCGAGGCCGCGCTCGACGAATTCCTCCCCACCGACCGCAAGGACGAGGCCAAGCTCGCCGGGTTCCTCGAGCGGCTCGCCTACCAGCCGCTCGATGCCTCGACGCCCGAGGGATTTCCCGCCCTCGCCGCCAAGCTCGGCGACATCGCTGGCGGCCTCGCCATCTTCCTGTCGACCGCGCCGTTCCTGTTCGAGCCGACGATCGCCGGGCTGCAATCGGCGGGGCTCACCGGCGAAGGCGTGCGGATCGGGCTGGAAAAGCCGCTAGGCAACGACCTCGCCTCATCGCGGCGGATCAACGACGCGGTCGCCGCGGCGTTTCCCGAGGAGCGCATCTTCCGGATCGATCACTACCTCGGCAAGGAGACGGTCCAGAACCTGCTCGCGCTGCGCTTTGCCAACACGATGTTCGAACCGCTGTGGAACGCCAACGGGATCGACCATGTCCAGATCACGGTCAGCGAGACCGTCGGGCTCGAGGGGCGCAAGGGCTTCTACGAGGACACCGGCGCGCTGCGCGACATGGTCCAGAACCACATGCTCCAGCTCCTCGCGCTGACCGCGATGGAGCCGCCCGCCGACTATGATGCGACCGCGATCCGCGACGAGAAGGTCAAGGTCTTGCGCGCGCTGCGCCCCGTGAAGCCGGGCGAGATGGTGCGCGGGCAGTACGGCGCGGGAGCGGTCGAGGGCGAGACGGTGAAGGCCTTCGCCGACGACCTTGGGGAAGCATCGGACACGGAGACCTTCGTCGCGGTGAAGGCGCACGTCGAGAACTGGCGCTGGCAGGGCGTGCCGTTCTATTTGCGCACCGGCAAACGTTTGGCCGAGCGGCGCAGCGAAATCGTCGTCCAGTTCAAGTGCGTGCCGCACAACATCTTCGCCGAGCGCGGTGGGCGGCTGACCGCCAACCGGCTGGTGATCCGGCTCCAACCGGAGGAATATGTGCGGCTCCAGGTCATGGCCAAGCAACCGGGGCTCGACCGCCAGGGGATCGTGCTGTGCGAGGTGCCGCTCGACCTGTCGCTCACCGCCGCATTCGCCAAGGCGCGGCGGCGGATCGCTTACGAACGCCTGCTGCTCGACCTGATCGAGGGCGAGCAGACGCTGTTCGTCCGCCGCGACGAGGTCGAGGCGCAATGGCGCTGGATCGACGCGATCCGCGCCGTCTGGGCCGAGCAGCCGGTCGAGGTGAAGAGTTACGCCGCGGGCGGGTGGGGCCCAAACGCGGGGATCGCGCTGACCGAGCGCGACGGGCGAAGCTGGAACGACTGATGGAGATCGGCGCCATCATGCGCACCGCGCCGGTGATCCCGGTGCTGGTGATCGACGACGTCGCGCACGCCGAACCGATCGCGCGCGCGCTGGTCGCGGGGGGCTTGCGCGTGCTCGAAGTCACGCTGCGGACGGCGTGCGCGCTCGACGCGATCCGCGCGATGCGGCGGGTCGAGGGCGCGATCGTCGGCGCGGGCACGGTGACCAACCCCGACGAGCTCGCCGCCGCGCTCGACGCGGGCAGCGAGTTCATCGTCTCGCCCGGCCTGACCGAGCGGCTCGGCCAGGCGGCGATCACCAGTGGTGTGCCGTTCCTCCCCGGCATCGCCGATGCCGGCGACATAATGCGCGGGCTCGACCTCGGCCTCATGCACTTCAAGTTCTTCCCGGCGATGGCGAGCGGCGGGCTGCCCGCGCTCAAGGCGCTCGCGGCCCCCTTCTACCAATGCAAGTTCTGCCCCACCGGCGGGATCACCGAGGCGACCGCGCCCGAATGGCTGGCGTTCGACCTGGTGCTGTGCGTCGGGGGGAGCTGGGTGGTGGGGAGGGGGCCGCCCGATCTCGCGGCAATCGAAGCGTCGGCGCGGGCCGCTGCGGCGCTGCGGCAGTGAACACCGCGGCGGATCTCCTCGCCCGCCTGCGCGAGCTTCACGACCGCACCGCCGAGACCCCGCTGTTCAACCCGGTGTTCCAGCTCAGTCTCGATTTGTCGCGGCGGATCGAGGCGGGCGAGCTCGACCTCGCAGGAGTAGAGGCGCTGGTCGCCGAGCTCGAGTGCGAGGCGCTCAAGGCGCGTGCCGGGCGCTTGCGGTGGCTGATCGCGCCGGTCGACCCGGCCACCAACCTCGGCCGTTTCGCGACGTTGCACGACGGCAGCGACTTCGCCGCGTTCCGCGCGCGCTGGGAAAAACCGCTGCTCCACGCGGTGTTCACCGCGCATCCGACGTTCCTCCTGCCACCCGCGCAAGCCGACGCGGTGGCGCAAGCCGCGGTGGGCCCACTGGCCGAGGGGGGCGCGATCGACGATGCGGTGTGCGTGCTTCCCGGCGCCGAGCCGCCGATCACGCTCGAGTTCGAGCACGCCGAGGCGTGCGCCGCGATCGCCCGCGCCGGCGAGGCGCGCGACCGCCTCAACTCGCAGTTGTTCACGGCCGCGCGCGAGCGCTGGCCCGACCAGTGGCACGACCTCGCGCCGCTACCGTTCCGCTTCGCCACCTGGGTCGGCTACGACATGGACGGGCGCACCGACATCGCCTGGTCGACCAGCGTCGGCTTCCGCTTGGGCGAGAAGGCCGAGCGGCTGGCGAGCTATGCCGCGCAGCTCGAAGCGATCGACGCCGAACACGGCGAACTGGCGGGGCTGCGCGCGGCCGCCGCCTACACCGCGACGCGTGCCGCCGATTTCGCGCAGGACTTGTCCGACCCGGCGACTTTGAGCTCGGTCGCCAACCGGCTGACCGCCGATGACCCCGCCAAGCTGCTCAGCCTCGCCCCCCTGATCGAGCGGCTCGAACGCGAGGCGCGCGACACCGACGGTGATCGCGCGGTGGCGCTCAGGGTGCTCACCGCGGCGATGCGCGCCGACGGGCTGGGAATCGGGTGGATCCACTTCCGCGTCAACGCGGCGCAGCTCCACAACGCGATCCGCCCGCGGATCGACTCCGACGGCACGCTCGACCTCGGCAGCAAGGGCGCGCTGGCAAAGTTGCGCGCGCTGCTGGGCGAAGTGCGCCCGCTGCGCGCCAATTTCGCCGCGCTGGCGATCGAGAGCGCCACCGCGCTGCGCCAGTTCCTGGCGATGGCGCAGATTCTGCGCCACGTCGACGCGGACGCGCCGATCCGGATGCTGATCGCCGAGTGCGAGCAGCCGCAGACTGTGCTCGCCGCGCTCTATTTCGCACGGTTGTTCGGGATCGAGGACAAAGTCGATGTCTCGCCGCTGTTCGAGACCGAGACCGCGCTCGAGCACGGCGGCCGGTTCCTCGAGGCGCTGCTCGCCGAGGAGGCCTACCGCGACTACTCCCGGCGGCGCGGGCGCGTGGCGGTGCAGACCGGGTTCTCCGACGCCGGTCGCTTCGTCGGCCAGATCCCGGCGGCGCTGGCGATCGAACGGCTCCAGGGGCGGCTGGCGCAAGCGATGAAGGGCAATGGCCTGACCGATGTCGCCGCCCTGATCTTCAACACGCATGGCGAATCGATGGGGCGCGGCGCGCACCCGGCGGGCTTTGCCGACCGCCTCGCCTGGCCGCTCAGCCCATGGGCGCAAGGCTGCTTCGCGCGTGAGGGCATCGCGCTCGAGCCCGAGGTGAGCTTTCAGGGCGGCGACGGCTACCTGTTCTTCCGCGCCCCCGAGCTGGCGCTGGCGACCTTGGTGCGGATCGCCGAGCAGCGCCTCGCCCCGCTTCCCGAGGCGACCGACCCGTTTTATTCGCGAACCGACCTCAGCCTCGACTTCTACCGCAGCATCCGCGGGTTCCAGCGCGCCCAACTCGAATCCGCGACGTATGTCCGCGCGGTCACAGCGTTCGGGCTGGGGCTGATCAAGACCACCGGCAGCCGCGTCTCGCGCCGCCAGGGCGCGGCGGGCCCGGCGAGCCTGCGGCAGATTCGCGCGATCCCGCACAACGCGATTCTCCAACAGCTCGGCTACCCGGTCAACGTGATCGGCGGCGCGGGCAGCGCGGCGGGCGACGAGCAGGAAGCGATCGCCGAGCTTCTCGCCGTCAGCCCGCGCGGGCGCCAGCTCGTCCGCCTGCTGCGCGCCGCCAACGGGATCGCCAGCATCAAGACCGTCGCCGCGTTCGGCGAACTGTTCAACTCGGCCTATTGGGCGAGCCGGCCTTATCGCGGCACCGAATCCGGACTCGAGAAGGGCTGCCTGGTGCTGGCCGAATACTTGACCACCGACGACCGCACGGGCGTGTTCCGCCGTCTCGCGTCGCGGCTCCGGGTCGACTGGATGAAGCTGCACCGGCTGCTCGCGCTGCTTCCGCGCGACGAAGCGGCGGAGTCGCGCGAGAACACGCGGCGCGCGCTCGGACTGCTCCAGGCGGTGCGGCTCGCGCTGCTCCAGCACATGTTTCTGCGCGCCGCGCAGGTTCCGGCGTTCGCGCGCTCGAACGACGTCGCGCGCGAGGACGTGCTCGAGATGGTGCTGTCGCTACGGATCGACGAAGCGGTGGTGCAGTTGCGCCGCGCCTACCCGGTCGCCGAGCCGCGGCTCGAGGACTTCAGCGTCACCGAGCCGAGCGATTATCCCGACCGTCCCGAGGAAGGATATGCGGCGGTGCGGCGCGAGTTCATCGACCCGATCGAGCGGGCGCACGCGCTCAACTTGCGTGTCGCGGTGGCGATCGCCAACCACTTCGGCGCGCACGGCTGACGCTTGACTTTTCGCCGGATTTCGCGCAAAAGGTTTCAACTGTAACCAACCTCGCGGAGCCCTCATGGCCGATCTGTTCGACAATCCCCTGGGCCTCGACGGCTTCGAGTTCGTCGAGTTTTGCGCGCCCGAGAAGGGCGTGCTCGAGCCGGTGTTCGAGGGGATGGGCTTCACCCGTATCGCGCGCCACCGCTCGAAGGACGTCGACTTGTGGCGCCAGGGCGGGATCAACCTGATCGCCAACTATCAGCCGAAGAGCCCCGCAGCCTATTTCGCCGCCGAGCACGGGCCGTCGGCGTGCGGGATGGGCTTTCGCGTGCGCGACGCGCGGCTCGCTTACGAGCGCGCGCTCGAGCGCGGCGCCGAGCCGGTGGTGGTCGAGACCGGGCCGATGGAGCTGCGCCTTCCCGCGATCCGCGGGATCGGCGGCTCGATCATCTACCTGATCGACCGCTACGCCGAGAACCTGACGATCTACGACATCGACTTCGTCTATGAGCCCGGGGTCGACCGCCACCCCGTCGGCGCCGGGATGCAGGTGATCGATCACCTCACGCACAACGTCTACGGCGGGCGGATGGCGCACTGGGCCTCGTTCTACGAGCGCGTCTTCAACTTTCGCGAGATCCGCTATTTCGACATCAAGGGCGAGTACACCGGGCTGACCAGCAAGGCGATGACCGCGCCCGACGGCAAGATTCGCATCCCCTTGAACGAGGAAGGCGCGGGCGGCGGTGGCCAGATCGAGGAATACCTGCGCGCCTACAACGGCGAGGGCATCCAGCACATCGCGTTCGCCTGCGACGACCTCTGTCCGGCATGGGACAAGCTCGCCAAGCTCGGCACCCCGTTCGCGCCGCCGCCGCCCGACACCTATTACGAAATGCTCGACGAGCGGCTGCCGAACCACGGTGAGCCCGCCGACGAGCTCAAGAAGCGCGGCATCCTGCTCGACGGCTCGACCGAAAACGACGACCCGCGTCTGCTTTTGCAAATCTTCTCGCAGACCCAGATCGGACCGGTGTTCTTCGAGTTCATCCAGCGCAAGAAGGACGAGGGTTTCGGCGAGGGCAACTTCACCGCGCTGTTCAAGTCGATCGAGGCCGACCAAATCAAGCGCGGGGCGCTGAAAGTTGAGGAGCCGGCCCAATGAGCGTGCACCCCGTCAAGCTCGGCGGCATCCACCACGCCGCCTATCGCTGCAAGGACGCCGGCGAGACGGTCGAATGGTACCGCCGCGTCCTCGGCATGGACTACACCACCGCGTTCGCCGAGGACCACGTGCCGTCGACCGGCGCGTACGACCCGTACATGCACGTGTTCCTCGAGGCGGGGAACGGCAACGTCCTGGCATTCTTCGAGCTGCCTAACCAGCCGGCGATGGGACGCGACCCGAACACGCCCGAATGGGTCCAGCACATCGCGCTGCGCGTGCCGGACATGGACGCGCTGCTCGCCGCCAAGGCGCACATCGAGGCCGAGGGCGTCGAGGTGCTCGGCCCGACGCACCACGGCATCTTCCAGTCGATCTACTTCTTCGACCCCAACGGCCACCGCATCGAGCTCGCCGCCGACATCGGTAGCGAGGAGCAATACGCCGAGCTCAAGCGCGTCGCGCAGCCGATGCTCGACGAATGGAGCGCGACCAAGAAGGCCCCGCGCCACGCCGACTGGCTCCACGCGGCGGACAAGACCTAACTCGGTTTCCAGCCGGTTAGCGTGACAACTTCGATCGTTTCCTGAGGTTCGAACGCGGCGACGGCGCGCGCCAGCCCTGCCTTGCCGAGCGGCGGGCCGGGGCGGGCGAGCACGTTGCCCAGGCCCTGCGCCCGCATGTCGCTCACCAGCCGGTCGAAGGACGAGAACCGCACCGCCAGGCTCCACCCGTCGGCGACCGGATCGGCGAAGCCCGCGCGCTGGAGCAGCGCCGCGGCGGCGCGGACATCGACCATCGGGTGCATCCGCGGCGCGGGCCGCTCGCCGTCGGCCGCGAGCATCGCCGCGCGCAATCCGGCCAGGCTGCCCGCGCCGGCGAAGCTCGCGAGCAGCAGCCCGCCGGGGGCCAGCGCGGCGCGCAAATGGACCAGTGCGCCGGGCAAGTCGTTGACCGTGTCGAGCGTGGCCAGGCTGGCGATCAGGTCGAACTTCTCGGCGCAGGGCAGCGGGCGTTCCTCGTCGAGCTCCGCCTCGCCAAGCGTCACCGCGCAGCCCTGTCTCGTCAGCGCATCATTCAGCGTGCCGTGGACATCGCCGATCACCAGCGCGCTACGCGGGGCGTGGCGCACGAACGCCAGCCGCTCGAGCATGTCAGCGGCGATGTCGTCGAGCAGGTAGCGCGGCGCGTCGGGCGCGCGCTGGAGCCGGCGCATTCGCTCGCGCGCCATTCGCCGTCGCGCTGGCGAAAAGATCGTCGGAGGCGCGGCCATCGACGCTTCCTAGACGCGCGCGCCTTCGCTTGCCACAACAAGCCCGTGACCGCGCTCGCCGCCCTCAACCCGCTGGTCGACCTGGTGTTTCCGCCGCGCTGCCCGCTGTGCGGCGATCCGCTGGGCGAGCAGGGCGGACTGTGCACAGCCTGCTGGGGACGGCTGACGATCCCCGGCGAGCCCGCCTGCGCCCTATGCCAACGCCCCTTGGGTCAGCGCGCGGTCGACGGCGGCGCCGAGGGGATGACTTGCGCGCCGTGCCTCGCCCGTCCGCCGCGGCACGACGGGATCGCCGCGGCGACCCTTTACACCGCGGCGTCGCGCGACCTCGTCCTCGCCTTCAAGCACGGCCGCAGGGTCGGCCTGGCGGCGTTACTGGGACGGTTGATGGCCGCCCGTTTGGCGCAACTGGACGGTCCCTGGCTGGTCGTTCCGGTGCCGCTGCACCGCTGGCGGTTGTGGCGGCGTGGATTCAACCAGTCGGCCCTGCTCGCGCGCGAGATCGCCCGCGCGCCAGGCCGCGAGCTGGTGGTCGACGCGCTGATCCGCCATCGCGCGACGCCGTCGCTCGGCGGGTTAGGCAGGAGCGAGCGGGCGCGCGCGCTCGCGGGCAGCATCGCGCTCCACCCCGCGCGCGCCGAACGGCTGCGCGGCGCGCAGGTGCTGCTGGTCGATGACGTGATGACCAGCGGCGCGACCACCGACGCTTGCCTCGTCGCGCTGCGCCGCGCGAACGTGGCGCGCGTCAGGATCGCGTGTTTCGCGCGCGTCCTCGACGAAGCCGTTTCGCTGGTCTGAAATGCAAAGACACCCGGGAATCGATCCCGGGCGCCCTCGTGACGATCCTGTCGTCGGGCTTGCGCCCGTTGGTCTGTCATCTGGCGGCGGTCCAGGCCGCCTGCCGAAACCCTCATCCTACCCAGGCCGCGCCCGCTTGGCGGGTCGTCGAGCCGGGGCGTCTTCCCCGAACATTGGCGCCTAAACCGCACCGGGCTCCCTCAAGCCGTGCGGACTTGTCTCGCATCGCCGCGCGGGGGGAAAGGCAAAGCTTTGCCGGCGATGGATTTTGCCACGAGCATGTGGTTATCTTGCAACAAAGGACATTGTCGCCCCGCCCGACACGAAAGGATCGCTCATCGCTGCTCCCCGTACCGATTTCGCGCCGCGGTTCGACGCCGCCGGGCTGATCACCGCGGTGGCGGTGGATGCGGCCGACGGCCGCCTGCTGATGCTCGCGCACATGGACGCCGAAGCGCTGGCCAGGACGCGCGAGAGCGGCTTCGCGCACTTCCATTCGCGCTCGCGCGGCACGCTGTGGAAGAAGGGCGAGAGCTCGGGCAACACGCTGAGGGTGGTCGAGATCCGCGTCGACTGCGACCAGGACGCGATCGAACTGCGCGTCGAGCCCGCCGGCCCGGCGTGCCACACCGGCGCGCGGAGCTGCTTCTACCGCCGGCTCGAAGGCAACGCGCTGGTCGAGCTCGATTGACGCTTACGTAAACCGGCGTAGAACCGCGCGATGCCCGCCGCGACTCACAGCGCCCACCTCGAGCGCCCCGACGCCTTGGCGCGGGAAAGTTATTCGATTTCCGACTTGTCGAACGAGTTCGGGGTGACCGCGCGTGCGCTGCGGTTCTACGAGGACGAGGGCCTGATCGCGCCGCGCCGCGCGGGCTTGTCGCGAATCTATTCGAAGCGCGACCGGGCGCGGCTGGCGTGGATCATGCGCGCCAAGAACGTCGGTTTCAGCCTCGGCGAGATCCGCGAGATGATCGATCTCTACGATCTCGGCGACGGCCGCGTCGAGCAGCGCCGCGTGACGATCGCGCGGTGCCGCGCCAAAGTAGACGCGATGAAGGCGCAGCGCCGCGACCTCGACGCCGCGATCAGCGAATTGTCGGGCTTCGTTCAAATGCTCGAAGCCCGCGAAGACTCTCACGAAAGGTAGCCCGATGCCGACCTACAAGGCCCCCGTCCGCGACAACCGCTTCCTCGTCAACGAAGTGCTGGGGCTCGACGGCTACGGCAACCTGCCGGGCTTCGAGAGCGCCGACCGCGAGATGACCGACACCGTGATCGAGGAAGCCGGACGCTTCATCGCCGACGTCTTCGCCCCGCTCAATGCCTCGGGCGACGCCGAGGGCTGCACGCGCCATCCCGACGGCAGCGTGTCCACGCCCAAGGGCTTCAAGGACGCGTATGATCAGTTCCGCGAGGCGGGCTGGGGCACGCTCTCGGCGCCGGTCGAGTTCGGCGGGCAGGGGATGCCGCACGTCATCGGGATGATCGTCGAGGAGTTCCTGTCGAGCGCCAACCAGGCGCTGTCGATGTACCCCGGCCTCACCGGCGGGGCGATCGGCGCGATCCGGGTCAAGGGCACGCCTCAGCAGCAGGCGATGTACCTGCCCAAGATGATCTCGGGCGAGTGGACCGGGACGATGAACCTCACCGAGCCGCATTGCGGCACCGACCTCGGCCTGATCCGCACCCGCGCGGTGCCCGCCGCCGACGGCTCCTACGCGATCACGGGCACCAAGATCTTCATCTCGGCGGGCGAGCACGACCTGACCGAGAACATCATCCACCTGGTCCTCGCCAAGACCCCCGACGCGCCCGAATCGTCGAAGGGCATCTCGCTGTTCATCGTCCCCAAGGTGCTGGTCGAGGCCGACGGCAGCCTCGGCGCGCGCAACGCGGTGTCGTGCGGCTCGCTCGAGCACAAGATGGGCATCCACGGCAACTCGACCTGCGTGATGAACTACGACGGCGCCACCGGGTGGCTGATCGGCGACGAGAACAAGGGCCTGGCCGCGATGTTCATCATGATGAACTCGGCGCGGCTCGGGGTGGGCATCCAGGGCCTCGCGCAAGGCGAAGTCGCTTACCAGAACGCGGTGCTCTATGCGCAGGAACGCCGTCAGGGCCGCGCGCTGACCGGCCCGGCCGAGCCGCAGGAAAAGGCCGACACGCTGTTCGTCCACCCCGACGTGCGGCGGATGCTGATGGACGCCAAGGCGCTGACCGAGGGCTTGCGCGCGCTGTGCGTGTGGGGGGCGCTCCAGGTCGACTTGAGCCACAACGCGGGAACCGAGGACGAGCGCCGGGCCGCCGACGACCTGATCAGCCTGCTCACCCCGGTGATCAAGGGCTACGGCACCGACATGGGCTACAAGATCGCCACCGACATGCAGCAGGTGTGGGGTGGGCACGGCTACATCGTCGAGAACGGGATGGAGCAGTTCGTCCGCGACGCGCGGATCGCGCAAATCTACGAAGGCGCCAACGGGGTCCAGGCGATGGACCTCGCGGGGCGCAAGCTCGCGCAGAACGGCGGGCGGGCGGTGCAGGCGCTGTTCGCGGTGGTCGACGCCGAGTGCGAGCGCGTCGAGGGCGATCTCGCGTCGGTGGCCGAGCGGCTCGCCAAGGCCAACGGCGAGCTCAAGGCGGCGACGATGTGGTTCATGCAGAACGCGATGGCCAACCCGAACGACCTCGGCGCCGGCGCCTATTCGTACATGACGCTGACCGGGATCGTCGCGGTCGGGCTGATGTGGCTACGCATGGCCAAGGTGGCCGCGGAGAAGCTGGCGGGAGGCGGGGCGGAGGACCCGGCGTTCTACTCGGCCAAGCTCGTCACCGCTCGCCACTTCGCCAACGCGATCCTCCCCGAAGCCGGCGCGCTGCGGCGCAAGATCGAGGCGGGGAGCGAGGCGGTGATGGCGCTGCCGGTTGAGGCCTTCGCGACCGCCTGACAGCAATTCGCGCGGCGTTGCCGGGATTGCGACGCCGCGTACTCAGCCGCCTTGGTAGTACTTGATTCTTCAGCCGAATGTGGCGAAGAAGCTCCGGGGGCGCTCGGGCATGACGAACGACAAGCGAACCTCGTTGAACGACGGGGTCGAAGCACGCGACTTGTTTCGAGAGTGGCGGCTGCACAACAAGGCCGCGTCGCTTCGCGAGCAAAGTCTTGGCATGCTGGCCTGCATGACGGCGATGATGCCGCTCGATTATTTCTTTTTTCCGCCACAACTGGCGCCTTGGTGCACGATGCTGAGAATTATCAGCATGGCGGTTGCATGCGTCGGTCTCCTTGCGGCGACCAAGCTCCACAAGCGCGCGATTTGGCCGTTGCTGGAGCCCTGGATTCTTCTGCCTACTCCGATTGTCGCGACGCTGGCCCACTTGCTGATGGTCTATTGGGGGCCCTACGAAAGTCGCACGACGACCATTATTGTCACGTTCGGTCCGTGCTTTGCGTTCTATCTTTCGGCATTTCGAATCCATCGGTACTTGCGCGATTTCTTTATATTGACGGCGGTTTGCATCATCGCGAACGGTGCGATGATGGTCTCGCGCTCCGAGCTCTCCGGCGAAGCGGGGGTGTTTTTCTTCGCGATTTCCGGAACCGTCACGCTGTTCCTCGTGAGCCGCGGCGTCTTTGCTCGGGGACTGCTCGAGAAATTCCGAAACCTTCGATCGCTCCAGCCGGCGGTGGTTGCGCGACGGCTCACGGTCTCCGATCAACGTTTGACCGATGACGAAGCGTTCAGCGCGCGCGACCGTTTCACCGTGTGCTTATCCTCTGATTGGCGAAACTATCAGGATATGGCGAGTTCGCGCGATGGGCGAATGATATCCCGTCTGTTCGAGGTCTATTACAACATCGTCTTCGCCGAGCTGGCGCGCACGGTCCCCTCGGGCCGATACTATGCCGACTGGACCGCCGATGAAATAATGGTGATTTTCTACGGCGACGACGACCAGGAACGAGAGACGATAATCCGCGAGGCGCTCGCATTCACCCGCGCCCTGGCGAGCGACATTCCGCGCAAGGTTCGCGAGGAAATGGGGCTGGTTCTCAAGTACGATATCGGGATCGCGGCGGGTATCGGCTACCTTGGACTCCAAGGCCCCAGCGAGCGTCGAAAGACGACCATCGCCGGTGAAGTGCCAGGCACGGCGAAGCGGCTCGAGACTGAGGGAAAGGAACTCCGGCCGCTGGGCTTCGATAACGAGTATCCAAATGTGGTCATGGATGAAATCATCAGCGCCTCGGCGGCGACTTGGCTAGATCACGGCTGGCAATCCACTTTTCCCGCGGGCACCAAGAACATCAAAGGTCGGCCCGTCACTTTGTGGCGGTGCAACGGCCCGGCCGAGCATACGCTGCTGCGTCTGGGGCGCGCCTTGAATTGACGATACCTGACCGTGGTTTACCGCTGTCCTACTCCGGCAAGAAATCCGGCACCGACAGATACCGCTCGCCCGTATCGTAATTGAACCCCAGCACCCGCGCGCCGGCGTCGAGCTCGGGCAGCTTCTGCGCGATCGCCGCCAGCGTAGCGCCCGACGAAATCCCTACCAGCATCCCTTCCTCGCGCGCGCAACGCCGGGCCATCTCCTTCGCATCGCCGGCATCGACCTGGATCGCGCCGTCGATCGCCTGGGTGTGCAGGTTGCCGGGAATGAAGCCCGCGCCGATGCCCTGGATCGGGTGCGGGGCGGGCTGACCGCCGGAGATCACGGGGGAGAGCGTCGGCTCGACCGCGTAGGCTTTCAGGTTCGGCCAATGGCGCTTCAATTCCTCGGCGCAGCCGGTGAGATGGCCGCCAGTGCCGACCCCGGTGATCAGCACGTCGATCGGCGAGCCGGTGAAGTCCTCGAGAATTTCGTGCGCGGTGGTCTCGACGTGGACCTTGACGTTGGCGGGGTTGTCGAACTGCTGAGGGATCCACGCGCCGGCGTTCTCGGCGCGGATCGCCTCGGCGCGCTCGATCGCGCCTTTCATGCCCTTTTCGCGCGGGGTGAGGTCGAAGCTCGCGCCGTACGCCAGCATCAGCCGGCGGCGCTCGACCGACATCGAATCGGGCATCACCAGCACCAGCTTGTAGCCCTTGACCGCGGCGACCATCGCCAGCCCGATCCCGGTGTTGCCGCTGGTCGGCTCGACGATCGTGCCGCCGGGCTTGAGGCTGCCGTCTGCCTCGGCCGCCTCGATCATCGACAGCGCGATGCGGTCCTTGATCGAGCCGCCGGGGTTGGCGCGCTCGCACTTCACCCACACCTCGTGGTCGGGAAACATCCGGGCGAGGCGGATGTGCGGGGTTCTGCCGATGGTGGCGAGGATGCTGTCGGCCTTCATGGGACGGGCTCCGGTTGAGGCTCCACAAGGGAGCGGTAATGCGGCGCGAAGCTCTTGACCCGGCGCAGCTCGGGAAAGATCGCGGCCCAGGCGAGCGTCACCCCTATCGCGCCGACGCCGCCGAACACAACCGCCCCCGTCGCGCCGAGCAACGCGGCGGCGAGTCCCGACTGCATCTCGCCGAGCTCGTTCGAGGCCGAGATCGCGAGGCTCGAGATCGCCTGGACGCGGCCGCGCACGGCGTCGGGGGTGTTGAGCTGGACCAGGCTGTTGCGGATGAACACCGAGACCATGTCGCCCGCGCCGAGCAGCGCGAGCATGGCGAGCGAGAAGGGCAGCCAGCGCGACAATCCGAACGCCAGCGTCGCCGCGCCGTAAACCGCCACGCCCGCCAGCATCTTGGCGCCGACATCGTGCGCGATCGGCCGCACCGACAGCCACAGGCCGACCGAGACCGCGCCGAGCGCGGTCGCCGCGCGCATCTGGCCGAGCCCCTCGGGGCCGACGTGGAGGATGTCGCGCGCGAACACCGGGAGCAAGGCGGTCGCCCCGCCGAGCAGCACCGCGAACAGGTCGAGCGTGATGCAGCCGAGCAGGAAGCGGTTGCCGCGCACGTAGGCGAAGCCGTCGGCGATCTGGCGCAGCGGGTGCGCCTTGCGGTTGTCGGCGGGCGGATGGACCGGGCGGATCGCGAGCAGGAGCGCGATCGACACCGCCAGCAGCACCGCGGCGAGCGCGTAAGGCCCAGCGGCGACACGCGCGAACAGATAGCCCGCCGCGACCGGGCCGGCGATCGAGGCCATCTGCCACGACAGCGAGCTCATCGCGATCGCGCGCGGGAGCACCTCGGCGGGGACGATGTTGGGCGGGATCGAGCCGAGCGAGGGCGCGATGAACACGCGCGCCGATCCGTGCAGCGCGCCGAGCACGAACAGCATCGGCAGGGTGACCGCGTCGGCCCACGTCGCCCACGCCAGCGCGGCGGCGATCAGCAGGTCGATCGCGATCGCGCAGGTGGCGACCATGCGCCGCTCGAAACGGTCGGCGACGAGCCCCGAGACGGGCGTGAACAGCAGCATCGGCACGAACTGAACCAGCCCGAACAGGCCGAGCTGGAACGCCGCCAGCGGCACGCTCATGGCGTAGTCGCTGCGCGCGACGTCGTAGAGCTGGTAGCCGAGCACGACGATCATGCCGGTGGTGGCGAACGAGGCGACGAACCGCGACAGCCAGTAAAGCCGGAAGTCGCGGATGTGCAGCGGCGAGGTCGGCTCGGTCACGGCAGGTTCGGTCGCGCGGGGTTCGGTCACAGGGGCCGAATGGCAGCGCGGCCTGCGCTTGCCAAGGATGCAAAAACTACGTCGGGCTCATGATCCACTTCTCGTCATTGCGAGGAGCGCAGCGACGAAGCAATCCAGGGCCCAACGCGCATTCGCCCTGGATTGCTTCGCTACGCTCGCAATGACGAGGGAGTTGAGTTCGGCGCGGAGTTCAGCGCGAGCTGCGCAGCCGCGGATTGGGCTGGAGCGAGTCGATCATCCGGATGAAGTCTTCGAGCCGCAGGATGCGCTCGAACTGGAAGCCCGCGCGGTCGCCGTTGTTCCAGATCAGGAACGCCTCGATCCGCCCGATCGCGGGGAGGCGGATGGTCACCCGCTCGCCCTTGCCCATCTCGAGCGTGCCGTCGACCATGAAGCCGTTGGCCGAGACGTTGACGACGTGAAGCATCACGTCGCCGCGCTGGCGGTGCTCGCCGATCACCGGATAATCGACCGGATGCCGCGCGGCGCGGCGTAGATCGGTTACCGAAAGCTGTGCTCCGCCCGGCATGAAATCTCCGTATGACGCCCCTCGAAGCCGCCATAGTGGAAGGAAAAGGCCAACATTTGGTAAAGGCGGTTACGCCCGCCGCACGATCCCGTGCTTCTTCTTGCCCGCCGAAACGCGGACATCGGCTCCCGTCAGCGCGAGGCGATGGTCCTCGGCGGTGACCGGCTCGCCGTCGACCCGCGCGCCGCCGCCCGCGACGAGGCGCTTGGCCTCGCCGCGGCTCGCCGCGAAGCCGAGCCCGACCAGCGCGTCGACGATCCCCACATCGGCGTCGGCGCTAGCGAACACGGGCAGGTCCTCGCCCAGTCCGCCCGCGCCGAACGTCGCCGAAGCGGTCGCCTCGGCGTTGCGCGCGGCGTCTTCGCCGCGGCACAGCGCGGTGACCGCGTTGGCGAGTACCACCTTGGCGGCGTTGATCTCGCTGCCGCCGAGCGCCTCGAGCCGCGCGATCTCGCCCAGCGGGAGGTCGGTGAACAGCCGCAGGAATTTGCCGACGTCGCGGTCGTCGGCGTTGCGCCAGTATTGCCAGAAGTCGTAGCCCGGGAGCTGGGCTTCGTTGAGCCATACCGCGCCCGCCGCGGTCTTGCCCATCTTGGCTCCGTCGGCAGTCGTCAGGAGCGGGGTGGTCACGCCGTAAAGCTCGAGCCCGTCGATCCGCCGCCCGAGCTCGATGCCGTTGACGATGTTGCCCCACTGGTCGCTGCCGCCCATCTGCAGGCGGCAGCCGTGGCGCAGCGCCAGCTCGCGGAAATCGTAGGCCTGGAGGATCATGTAGTTGAATTCGAGGAAGGTCAGCGGCTGCTCGCGGTCGAGCCGCAGCTTGACCGAATCGAACGTCAGCATCCGGTTGATGGTAAAGTGCGGCCCGACCTCGCGGAGCAACTCGACATAGCCGAGCGCGCCGAGCCAGTCGTCGTTGTCGACCATCCCCGCGTCGGTCGGGCCGTCTCCAAACGCCAGCAGCCGTTCGAACACGGCGCGGATCGATGCGATGTTGTCCCGGATCATCGCGGCGGTGAGCAGCTTGCGGCTCTCGTCCTTCCCCGAGGGATCGCCGATCTTGGTCGTGCCCCCGCCCATCACCACGATCGGCTTGTGCCCGGCCTGCTGGAGCCGGCGCAGCAGCATGATCGAGACGAGGTTGCCGACATGGAGCGATGGCGCGGTCGCGTCGAAGCCGATATAGCCCGGCACGACCTGGCGCGCGGCGAGCGCGTCGAGCCCGCTCGCGTCGGTCGCCTGGTGGATGTAGCCGCGCTCGTCGAGCACGCGAAGCAGGTCGGACTGGTAGGCCATCGCCCCCTCTGGAATGCGGAGGGCGCGGTTAGCATGGGGGCACGAGCTTGGGAACGCACCACCTGATCGCGCACCCAGATCACCCGCCGCTGTCGGCGCGCGGGATCGACGTCCAGTTCGTCAGCACCGCCGGCGAGCTGCGCCTGCGCTATCGCATCGACGGGCGCGACGCGCTGGTGCTCCCCGAGTTCGCCGGGTTCGGCCGCGCCGACGAGCTGTGGCGCACGACCTGCTTCGAGCTCTATCTTCAGGGCGGCGACACCACGGGCTACGTCGAGTTCAACTTCTCGCCGTCGCGGCGCTGGGCGGCGTACGAGTTCGACGATTATCGCGAGGGGATGCGCAACCTGCCGATCGGGCACGAGCCGACCTGCGAGATCACCGAGGGCGAGCGCTTCCTCGTGCTCGACGTGCGGCTGCCCGCGCTGGGCCTGCCGCCGCAGCCGTGGACCGTCGGGCTGTCGGCGATCCTCGAGGAGGACTTCGACACCAAGTCGTACTGGGCGCTCGCCCACGCCCCGGGCAAGCCCGACTTCCACCATCCGACTTGCTTCGCGCTGGAGCTTCCTGCAACCCGCGCCAAATGAAGTTCGGTATCGACCGCCTCTTGGCGGACCCCGATTTGCGCAAGCCGCTGGCGGGCAAGCGCGTCGCGCTGGTCGCGCACCCGGCCTCGGTCACGCACGACCTGACGCATTCGCTCGACGCGCTCGCGGCGTGCTCCGACTTGCGTCTGTCGGCCGCGTTCGGGCCGCAGCACGGGCTGCGCGGCGACAAGCAGGACAACATGATCGAGACCGAGGATTTCACCGATTCCTCGCTCGGCATCCCGGTGTTCAGCCTGTACGGCGAGGTCCGCCGGCCTAGCGGGCAGATGATGTCGGCGGCCGACGTGATCCTGTTCGACCTCCAGGACCTCGGCTGCCGCATCTACACGTTCGTCACCACGCTGCTCTACATGCTCGAGGCCGCGGCCGGGACCGGCAAGGCGGTGTGGGTGCTCGACCGGCCCAACCCGGCCGGGCGCCCGGTCGAGGGGACCACGCTGCTGCCGGGATGGGAGAGCTTCGTCGGCGCCGGGCCGATGCCGATGCGCCACGGGCTGACGCTGGGCGAAATGGGCCGCTGGTTCGTCGAGCGCTTCAAGCTCGACGTCGATTACCGCGTGATTCCGATGGAGGGCTGGGCGCCCGAGGCCGCGCCGGGATACGGCTGGCCCGAGGACCGCGTGTGGATCAACCCCAGCCCCAACGCGGCGAGCCTCAACATGGCGCGTGCTTATGCCGGGACGGTGATGATCGAGGGCGCGACGGTGAGCGAGGGCCGCGGCACCACGCGCCCGCTCGAGGTGCTGTTCGGCGCGCCCGATTTCGACGCGGGCGCGGTGAGGGCGGAGATGGCGCGGCTCGCGCCGCAATGGCTCGCCGGCTGCGCGCTGCGCGAGGTGTGGTTCGAGCCGACCTTCCACAAGCACGCCAGGACGTTGTGCCACGGGCTGATGGTCCACGCCGAGGGCGGCTTCTACGATCACGCCGCGTTCCGCCCGTGGCGCTTGCAGGCGCTGGCGTTCAAGGCGATCCGCCGGCTTTACCCCGACTATCCGCTGTGGCGCGATTTTCCGTACGAGTACGTGTTCGACAAGCTCGCGATCGACGTGATCAACGGCGGGTCGGGCTTGCGCGAATGGGTCGACGACGCGGGCGCCGAGCCCGGCGACCTCGAGGCGCTGGCAGGCCCCGACGAGGCGGCGTGGCGCGAGGAAAGCGCCCGCTTCCTGCTCTACTGAGCGGTCAGCGCTGACGGTTTTGCTTGACGCGCTGAGGCCGCGCGGCGAGCTTGGCGCGACAAGGCCACAAGGCCGGTAAATCGGGAAAGAGGAGCGGCATGGCCGCCACGATCGCGACCGCGCCCGCTTCGCGCGCCCAACCCCACGTCCGCCTGCTGCTGTGGCTGCTGCTGGTCGTCTACATCTTCAACTTCATCGACCGCCAGATCGTCAACATCCTGGCCGAGCCGATCGCCCGCGACCTCAAGCTCTCGGACACCCAGATCGGGTTGATGACCGGCCTCGCGTTCGCGCTGTTCTATACCGTGCTGGGCCTGCCGATCGCGCGCTATGCCGATCGCCCGAGCACCAACCGGGCGCGGCTCATCGCGCTCGCGCTGACGATGTGGTCGGCGATGACCGCGGTCAGCGGGATGGCGCAGAACTTCGTCCAGTTGCTCCTGGCGCGGATCGGCGTCGGCGTCGGCGAGGCGGGCTGCACTCCCGCGGCGCACTCGCTGATCGCGGATTCGGTGCCCAAGGAACGGCGCAGCTCGGCGCTGGCGTTCTACGCGCTGGGCATCCCGATCGGTTCGCTGCTGGGGGCGATGATCGGCGGCCAGCTTGCCGACACCGTCGGTTGGCGCAAGGCGTTCGTGGTGGTCGGGCTGCCGGGGGTGTTCCTCGCGATCGTTGTGCTGTTGTTCCTGCGCGATCCGCGGCGCGACGCCACGGCCGACGCGGGCCCGCCGCGCCGTATCCTCGGCAACCGCGAGGCGCTGAAGGAAATCTTCGGCAGCCGCGCGTTCCTGCTGCTGCTCGCCGCGGGCTCGGCCGCGTCGTTCCTGAGCTACGGCAAGACCACCTGGGCGACGATCTTCTTCCAGCGCACGCACGGGCTGACCCCGGGCGAGGTCGGGTTGTGGTTCGGGGTGTTCGTGGGCTTCGCGGGAATCCTCGGCACCTGGCTCGGCGGGTGGATCGCCGACCGTTACGGCGCGACCAACCGCCGCCACGTGCTGACCGCGCCGGCGATCGGCATGGCGCTCGCCGCGCCGATCAACTTCGTCGGCTATATGGCGGGCGACTGGCGCGTGGCGATGGCGCTGCTGATGATCCCGACGGTGCTCAACTCGCTGTACTACGGACCGACCTATTCGAGCACGCAGGGGCTCGTCCGCCCCGAGGCGCGCGCGGTCGCCAGCGCGACGCTGCTGTTCTTCCAGAACCTGATCGGGCTCGGCCTCGGCCCGCTGTTCTTCGGGATGCTGTCCGACGGGGTGAAGCCGGTGGCGGGCGAGGATTCAGTGCGCTGGGTGCTGTACGGGGCGGCTTGGCTGGGGCTGATCCCCGCGTTCTTCTTCTGGCGTTGCAGCCTGAGGCTCAACGCAGAATTGGATCGTCACACGTAATTCGCGATCCACGCGATCGCGATCGCGCTGGGCACGAACAGCGCTTGCGCGAGCAATGTCCCGACCAAGCGGCTGAGCGAGATCCACACGATCGTGCGGCGGAACAGCGGCTCGTCGACGCGGCCCTCGACCACGTCGTCGGTCATCACCGAGAGCTGCGGGTCGATCAGCGCGAACAGCAGGATCGTGGCGAAGCCGTTGATCACCGCCGAGAGCTGCGAGGCGGTGACGCGGAATTCGGGGTTAAGGTAGCCCGCGTAAAGCGAGGCGAGCACGCCGACGGTGATCAGCGCCTGCGCCATGACGTTGGCGAGGAGCACGCCCCAGCCGACCCCACGGGGGCTGCGCAGCGCGGTGAAATGCGTCGGCGCGGGGACCGAGATCGATTCGCGGATGGTCCTGAGGCCCGCCGGGCTGGCGCTGCGCAAGATCATCCGCGCGGTCGAGCGGTTGCGCTGGAAATGGCCGATCGCGGTCGCGAACAGCCGCTGCGCGGTCGGCACCAGCAGGATGCCGACGAACACCGCTAGGCTCGCCGAGAGAAGGACGATGCGGAAATCGCTCAGCAGCGCCTCGCCGCCGCCGCTATTGAGCCGCGTCTCGATCCGCTTGGCCAGGAAAGGCCCCAGGAAGCTGTTCGAGGTGCGGCTGACCAGCACCAGGATGTTGAACAGCGCGAAGCTCATCGCGATTCGCCGCGTCCGCACCCCCGCGATCCGCGCGGCATAGGCGAGCGTGCCGATGAGGTTGATGCCCGCGGTGAGCAGGCAGATGATCAGCAGCTGGATGTCCATGCCGCGGCCTTAGCGGCGAGGCGCGGGTGTCGCCAGCGTCAGCGCGCGGGGAGGAAGCCGACCGGGCCTTCGGGCGCGGCGGGCTCGGGCCGGATGTCGCGCGGATCGCTCGCGGGGACGAGCACGCGGCACCCGTCGTAGCGGCGGTCGACCGCTAGCCACGCACGTGCCTCGCCCGGCCGGGCGACGCCGCGCTCGAGCCGCGGGCGCCCCGCTTCGGCGCGGACTTGCGATATGATGTCGCGGCAAGCTTCGCCTGTGGTCGGGTCCATGCGCGGGGCCGGGGCTTGCGCCGGGGTCGCGGCGGCGGCGAACGCGGCGCCGGCGAAAAGGATGGCGGTGGCGTGCATGGCGCTCCTCCTTCGCCGGCAATCCTATCACCGCGAGGCCAGGCGGCTCAATGCTTCTTGCGCGTCAGCTCGCGCATTGCCTCGTCGAGCCCGCCGAGGGTGAGCGGGAACATCGATCCGCCGACCAGCTCGCGAATCATCTTGGTCGATTGCGAATAGCCCCACTGCTTCTCGGGTACCGGGTTGAGCCACACGGTCGCCGGATAGACGTGCGCCAGGCGGTGAAGCCAGACCGCGCCCGATTCCTCGTTGAAATGCTCGACCGAGCCGCCCGGGTGGCTGATCTCGTACGGGCTCATCGCGGCGTCGCCGACCAGCACGATCTTGTAGTCGTGGCCGTACTTGTGGAGGATGTCCCAGGTGTTGGTCCGCTCCGACCAGCGGCGCCGGTTGTCCTTCCACACGCCTTCGTAGAGGCAGTTGTGAAAGTAGAAGAACTCCATGTTCTTGAACTCTGAAGTTGCTGCCGAAAACAGCTCCTCAACCAGCTTGATGAAGGGGTCCATCGAGCCGCCGACGTCGAGGAACAGCAGCAGTTTGACCGCGTTGTGCCGCTCGGGCCGCATGTGGATGTCGAGCCAGCCCTGCTTGGCGGTGCCGTCGATCGTCGCGTCGAGGTCGAGTTCGTCGGGCGAGCCCTCGCGCGCGAACCGCCGTAGCCGGCGCAGCGCGATCTTGATGTTGCGCGTGCCGAGCTCGCGGGTGTTGTCGAGGTTGGCGAACTCGCGCTTTTCCCACACTTTCAGCGCGCGCTTGTGCTTGCCTTCGCCGCCGATCCGCACCCCTTCGGGGTTGTAGCCCGAGTTGCCGTAGGGCGAGGTGCCGCCGGTGCCGATCCACTTGTTGCCGCCCTGGTGGCGCTTTTCCTGCTCCTCGAGCCGCTGCTTGAGCGTCTCCATGATCTCGTCCCAGCTGCCCAGCGACTTGATCTCCTCCATTTCCTCGGGGCTGAGGAACTTCTCCATCACCGCTTTCAGCCAGTCCTCGTCGATCTCGACCTGCTGCTGGCCGTAATCGGTGAGGAACCCCTTGAAGACCTTGTTGAACACCTGGTCGAAGCGGTCGAGCAGGCCCTCGTCCTTCACGAAGGTGGCGCGGCTCAGGTAATAAAACGCCTCGGGCGTCGCTTCGATCACCTCCTTGTCGAGCGCCTCGAGCAGCACGAGGTGCTCCTTGAAGCTGGCGGGGATGCCGGCGGCACGCAGCTCGTCGATGAAGTTAAAGAACATCAGTCCCTCGCGGGCGGCGGCGGTGGCGCCTTGGGGAAGTTCGGCAGCCTGGGGTCGAGTGCGGCCCACGTCGGCGCGCTGTCGATCCAGATCACCGCTTGGGGCGCGATCAGCTCGCGGTCGTCGAGGATGCTGACGCGAACGCCGCACAAATGCGGCGCGCCCGAGCCCTTGGTGAAGACATGGCTGCCGCAGGTCGGGCAGAACGCGCGATGCGTGGTGTTGCCGCGGTCGGCGACGCTCTCGTACCAGGTCAGCTCGCCGGTCTGGCCGATGTCGTCGACGCGGAAGAACGCGTTGGTCGTGCCGTTGCCGCCGCCGAACTTCTGGCAATCGCGGCACCAGCACGTCCGCGCGCCGATCGGATCGCTCTCGATCGACAAGGTAACCGCGCCACAAAGGCACCGGCCGGTGTGGGCCATCGCCGCTACCCCTGCCGCCGCGCCATGAACGCCAGCCGCTCGAACAGCATCACGTCCTGCTCGTTCTTGAGCAGCGCGCCGTGCAGCGGCGGGATCGCCTTGGTGGGATCGCGGTTCTGCAGCACGTCGAGCGGCATGTCCTCGTTCATCAGCAGCTTGAGCCAGTCGAGCAGCTCGCTCGTGCTCGGCTTCTTCTTGAGCCCGGGGACCTCGCGGACCTCGTAGAAGATGTCCATCGCCTTGCTGACCAGCGTCTTCTGGATGTCGGGAAAGTGGACGTCGATGATCGCCTGCATCGTCTCCCGGTCGGGGAACTTGATGTAGTGGAAGAAGCAGCGGCGCAGGAACGCGTCGGGCAGCTCCTTCTCGTTGTTCGAGGTGATGACCACGATCGGCCGCTCGGCCGCCTCGATCCGCTGCTTGGTCTCGTAGACGTCGAAGCTCATCCGATCGAGCTCCTGGAGCAGGTCGTTGGGGAACTCGATGTCGGCCTTGTCGATCTCGTCGATCAGCAGCACCGGCAGCTCGGGCGAGGTGAACGCCTCCCACAGCTTGCCGCGGCGGATGTAGTTCGAGATGTCGTGGACCCGCTCGTCGCCGAGCTGGCCGTCGCGCAGCCGCGCGACCGCGTCGTATTCATAGAGCCCCTGCTGCGCCTTGGTGGTGGACTTGACGTTCCACTCGATCAGCGGCGCGCCGACCGCCTTGGCGATCTCGTGCGCGAGCACGGTCTTGCCCGTGCCGGGCTCGCCCTTGACCAGCAGCGGCCGGCGCAAGAGCACCGCGGCGTTGACCGCGACCTTGAGGTCGTCGGTCGCGACATAGTCCTTGGTGCCTTCGAAGCGGGTAGGGGCGTTCATCCGAGCGTCGTCCTATCGGTTTAATCGTTCGGTTAAGTCGTTAAGTCGCGCCCCGCTACCTGGCAAGCGCGTTTCTGGCTATCGTTCGCGAGCAACGAGGAATGGCCATGATCATCATCACCGGCGGAATCGCGATGAAGCCCGAGCACCGCGACAGCGCGATCGCGCTGGGCGCCGAGCACAGCGCCCGTTCGCGCGCCGAGGCGGGCTGCGTCGCGCACAATTGCCACGTCGATGTCGAGGACCCGAACCGGCTGGTGTTCGTCGAGCTGTGGGCGGACATGGCCGCGGTTCAGCAGCACTTCGCGGTGCCCGAATCGGGCGAGTTCGTCCGGCAATTGACCGCGCTGGGCGACGGCTCGCCCGAGATGCGGATATTCGAGGCGAGCGAGGTCCGCCGCGGCGGCTGATCAGTCCGCGGCGCGGCCCCAGCGGTCGCCCGGCGCGCGAATGTAATGGTCGAACACGTAGCCCCACGGGATAACCGCCGAAAACAGCATCACTCCGATCGCGCAAGCCTTGAAGTTGTCCGCGCTGTCGGGGTCGAGACGACCGGCCGACCACAGCGGAAGGCCGATGACGATCAGCCACAGCCCCTTCCACGCGATCTCGAAAAACAGCACCGGCAGCATCTTGAGCGGATGGCGCAAGCCGACGGCGGCGACGAGCGCGACTGCGGCGAGCATGCACCGCGCTACCCCGTCAAGCAGCGGCCAGGGGTGCGCGTGACGCACGAGGCCCGGCCAAATGCTCGTCGTGAGGAACAGGACGAGCAACAGAAAGACAAAACGCAACGCGTAGAGGCGCCACAAGGGAACCTGAATCATCGGACCGCTTCCTCAAACGCGCGCGCCATCGCGCAGCGTGCTGGCCGACCCGATATGCGCCGTTGGCCCGGGCGAACATGACTTTACGCATGATTCGCTTGATCGCAGGATGCAGCGATGACCGGATCGACCGTTGCCGCCGGCGTGACGTCACGCGTTCTCGCGTTCGCCGCGGCGCGTTGCGCCGATCCGGCCGCGCTTCGCGACGCGGCGGGGATTTCGGCAGAGGCCCTGGACGATCACGACGCGCGAATCCCGTTGGAACGTCACATCGCATTGCTCCGCGTGGCCAAGACGATGACCGGCGATCGTGCGTTTGCGTTGCACTACGGCGAGGCCGTCAACCTCGCCGAAGTCTCGGTCGTCGGGCTGATCGGCTACGCCAGCGAGACATTGCTCGACGCATTTGTCCAGCTCAGGCGCTATTCGCGGATCATCGTCGATCTGGAGTGCGGGGAAGGCGATCGCTTCGAGCTATCCGTCGAGGACGGCGCGTATTGGATCGTCGATCATCGCACCCGGCCCGAGCTTCATCCCGAGCTGACCGAGGTTGCGTTCGCCCAGATGGCATCCGGGACGCGAAGGTTCGGGAACTCGGACTTCGTGCAGGAGGTCAGGGTCACCCACGCCGATCCGGGCTATCGCAGCGAGTACGAGCGGATTTTTGGCGCTCCCGTCGCCTTCGGGTGCGAGCGCAACGCCATGCGGATCAATGCCGCGTGGCTGAACCGAAGCGCGCGGGTGCAGCCGCCGTACGTCTTCGGCGTGCTGACGCGGCATGCCGACGCGCTGCTCGAACAATTGGACCGAGGCGTCACGATGCGGGCGCGGGTCGAACGGGCGATCCTGCCGCGGCTTCACACGGGCGCCACGACCATGGTGCAGGTGGCCCGCGTGCTGGGGCACAGCCGCGACACGCTGTATCGCAAACTCGCCGTCGAAGGGGTGACATTCGCGAGCATCCTCGACGATCTGCGCCGCCGTCAGGCGCTCGACTACCTCGCCGCCGACCGAGTCTCCCTGAACGAGGTCGCCTATCTGGTCGGTTTTTCGGACGCCGCCGCATTCTCCCGCGCGTTTCGTCGCTGGACCGGCGATGCGCCGGGCAAGTTCCGCGCGCGCAGCCGTGCTGGCACGGCAAGCTGAGGGCCGAAGGCGGCCTTCAGGCGTCGATCGCCGCGCGATCGACTTCGCCGGCGCGGTTCTGGATGAACATGAAGCGTTGCGCGGGATCGCGGCCCATCAGGCGGTCGACGAGGTCCTTCACCGCGGCTCGGCCCTCGGCTTCGGGCGGGAGCGTGACTTTCAGCAGCGAGCGGCTCGCCGGCGCCATCGTCGTCTCGCGCAATTGCTGCGGGTTCATTTCGCCCAGGCCTTTGAACCGCGCGACGTCGACCTTCCTGCCTTTGAACACGGTTCCTTCGAGCTCGGCGCGGTGCGCCTCGTCGCGGGCGTAGGCACTGTCCTTGCCCGCGGTCAGCCGGTAAAGTGGCGGCTGGGCGAGGTAGAGGTGCCCGCGGCGGACGACCTCGGGCATTTCCTGGAAGAAGAAGGTCATCAGCAGCGTCGCGATGTGCGCGCCGTCGACGTCGGCGTCGGTCATGATGACGATCCGGTCGTAGCGCAGGTTGTCGGGGTTGCAGTCCTTGCGGCTGCCGCAGCCTAGCGCGAGCAGCAGGTCGGCGATCTCCGAATTGGCGCGAATCTTGTCGGTCGTCGCGCTGGCGACGTTGAGGATCTTGCCGCGGATCGGGAGGATCGCCTGGGTCTTGCGGTCGCGCGCCTGCTTGGCGCTGCCGCCCGCGCTGTCGCCCTCGACGATGAACAGCTCGGTCTCGCCCGGCCCTTCGCCCGAGCAGTCGGTGAGCGTGCCGGGCAGGCGCAGCTTGCGCGCGCTGGTCGCGGTCTTGCGCTTGATCTCGCGTTCGGCCCGGCGCGCCAGCCGCTCGTCCATCCGCTCGATGACGTGGGCGAGCAGCGCCTTGCCGCGCTCCATGTTGTCGGCGAGGAAATGGTCGAAGTGGTCACGCACCGCGTTCTCCACCATGCGCGCGGCCTCGGGGCTGGTCAGGCGGTCCTTGGTCTGGCTCTGGAACTGGGGTTCGCGGACGAACACCGAGAGCATCGCCTCGCAGCCGGTGACGATGTCTTCCGGGGCGATGTCCTTGGCCTTTTTCTGGCCGATCAGGTCAGCGAAGGCACGGATGCCCT
>DATLDS010000095.1:0-7455 GCA_035525735.1 Novosphingobium sp. | reverse complement strand
CGCGCTGCTGACCTTCATCGCGGTCAGCGCGGCGCAAGTGTGGTTCGCGCTCCAGCCCGACGAGACGGTGTGGCAGTTCGTGCCGCTGATGGCCGCGAACATGGCGCTGCTCGGGTTCGTCGGGGCCAACTTCGGCTCGATCGCGATGCAGCCGTTCGCCCAGATCGCGGGCGCGGCCTCGTCGGTCCAGGCGTTCCTGCGGATGCTGCTCGGCGCGCTGCTCGGCGCCGCGATCGGCCGCGCTTACGACGGCACCTCGCGCCCGTTGGCGCTGGCGCTGCTGGCGAGCGGGATCGTCGCGCTGGGGCTGGTGCTGTTCAGCGAGCGCGGTGTGCTGTTCCGAAGGCTCAACCCGCCCGGCACGGCGCGGCCGGTACCGACCCCTTAAGGAAGTTGCCGCCAGGCGAGCTCGGCGAACTCGCACAGCAGCGGCCGGGTGTCGCGCGGATCGATGATGTCCTCGATCCGGAACAGCTCGGCGGTGCGGAACGGCGAGCGCACGCGGTCGAGCCGCGCGCGGATTTCGGCGAGCTTGGCCGCGGGGTCGTCGGCCGCCTCGAGCTCGGACTTGTAAGCGACCTCGAGCCCGCCCTCGATCGGCAGGCTGCCCCAGTCGCCGCTCGGCCAGGCGAAGCGGTACTGGAACGCGTCGCCGTCGCTCATCGCCGCGCCCGCGATGCCGTAAGCGCGGCGCACCACGACGCAGGCCAGCGGCACGGTCGCGCGGTAGATCGCGTTCATCGCCGCGACGCCGTAACGGATCGTCCCCGCGGTCTCGGCGGCGGTGCCGATCATGAACCCGGGATTGTCGACGAGGTGGACGATCGGCAGCCGGAACTGGTCGGCGAGCTTGACGAAGCGCTCGGCCTTCTCGCTGGTCTTGGCTTCCCACGAGCCGCCGAGGAAGCTCGGGTCGCTCGCCAGCACCGCGACCGGGCGGCCTTCGAGGCGGGCCAGCGCGGTGATCGCCGCCTGGCCCCACCAGCGCCCGATCTCGAACACGCTGCCGGCATCGAACACCGCGTCAAGGATGCGGCGCATCGAATAAGCCTGGCGATCGCTCCGCGGGACCGCGGTGAGCAGCGATTCGTCGCGGCGGTCGGGCGGGTCGCTCGGCGGCAGGTGCGGGGCGCGCTCGCCCGCGCTCGACGGCAGGTACGAAAGGAACCGCCGCGCCCGGGCGAACGCCTCGGCCTCGTCGGCGACTTCGTCGTCGATCACCCCGTTGCGGGTGTGGATCTCGCTGCCGCCGAGCCCTTCCTTGTCGGCGACCGCCTGGCGCCCGTCGATCGCCGCGACCACCGCGGGGCCGGCGGCGAAGATCTGCGACAAGCCCTTGACCATCACCGAATAGTGGCTCGCCACCGCACGCGCCGCGCCGAGCCCCGCCGTGGGGCCGAGCGCGAGCGCCACGACCGGCACGGTCTCGAGGTTTCTGACGACATCGCGCCAGCCGTGGACCGCGGGCACGTACGTCGCCCCGATCGTCTCGAGCGTCTTGACCGAGCCGCCGCCGCCGGTGCCGTCGATCATCCGGATCAGCGGCAGCCGATGGGTATGCGCCATCGCCTCGGCCTGCATCATCTTGCGATGAATCGAGGCGTCGGCCGAGCCGCCGCGCACGGTGAAGTCGTCGGCGGTGGCGACCACCGGGCGGCCTTCGATGTCGGCGCGGCCGAAGATGTAGTTGGCGGGGGTGAAGTCAATGAGCTCGCCGTCGTCGCCGTACGCGGCTTTGCCCGCGATCTTGCCGATCTCGCGAAAGCTGCCGGGATCGACCAGCGCGGCGATCCGCGCCCGCGCGTCCATCTTGCCGCGGCCGTGCTGGCGCGCGACCTTCTCGGCGCCGCCCATTTGCTCGGCCAGCGCCTGGCGGCGGCGCAGTTCGTCGAGTTCGGGCTCCCAGCTCACTTCGCTCTCCGGCAACGTCGCCGAGCATCTTGTGCCGCGCGGGCTTCGGGTGCAACGGAGCGCCCGCGATTTTGTTTTCCCAACGAGGTTTCCCATGCGCCAGATCGATCATTTCATCGCCGGCGGCCCAAGCGCGATGGGGGCGGGCGGCGGAGGAACGCGCCACGGCGACGTGTTCGATCCCAACAACGGCACGGTCCAGGCGCGCGTCGCGCTGGGCGACGCGGCGGTGCTCGAGACCGCGGTGGCGGCCGCGCTCAAGGCGCAGCCGGCGTGGGCGATGACCAACCCGCAGCGCCGCGCGCGCGTCATGTTCGAGTTCAAGCGGCTGGTCGAGGCGCGGATCGGCGAGCTGGCCGAGCTGCTCAGCTCGGAGCACGGCACGGTCATCGCCGACAGCAAGGGCGACATCCAGCGCGGGCTCGAGGTGATCGAGTTCTGCTGCGGCATCCCGCACGTCCTCAAGGGCGAGTACACCCAGGGCGCCGGCCCCGGGATCGACGTCTACTCGATGCGCCAGCCGATCGGGATCGGCGCGGGGATCACCCCGTTCAACTTCCCCGCGATGATCCCGCTGTGGATGAGCGGCGTGGCGATCGCGACGGGCAACGCGTTCTTGATCAAGCCGTCCGAGCGCGACCCGAGCGTACCGGTGCGGCTCGCCGAGCTGTTCCTCGAGGCCGGGCTGCCCGAGGGCATCTGCCAGGTGGTCCACGGCGACAAGGCGATGGTCGACGCGATCCTCGACCACCCGGCGATCGGAGCGATCAGCTTCGTCGGGTCGAGCGACATCGCGCATTACGTTTACAACCGCGGGGTCGCCAACGGAAAGCGCGTCCAGGCGATGGGGGGGGCCAAGAACCACGGCGTGGTGATGCCCGACGCCGATCTCGACCAAGTCGTCAACGACCTCGCCGGCGCGGCGTTCGGGTCGGCGGGCGAGCGCTGCATGGCGTTGCCGGTCGTGGTGCCGGTGGGCGACGACACCGCGAACCGGCTGCGCGCCAAGCTGATCCCCGCGATCGAGGCGTTGCGGGTCGGCGTCTCGACCGATGCCGAGGCGCATTACGGCCCGGTGGTCACCGCCGCGCACAAAGCAAAGGTCGAGGGCTGGATCCAGCAGTGCGCCGACGAGGGCGCCGAGCTGGTGGTCGACGGGCGCGGCTTTACGCTCCAGGGCCACGAGGACGGGTTCTTCATCGGCCCGACGCTGTTCGATCACGTCACCCCCGAGATGGAGAGCTACAGGGAGGAGATCTTCGGTCCCGTCCTCCAGATGGTCCGCGCGCCCGACTTCGAAACCGCGCTGAGCCTCGCGAGCAAGCACCAGTACGGCAACGGCGTCGCGATCTTCACCCGCAACGGCCATGCCGCGCGCGAGTTCGCCGCGCGGGTCAACGTCGGGATGGTCGGGATCAATGTGCCGATCCCGGTGCCGGTCGCCTATCATACGTTCGGCGGGTGGAAGCGCAGCGCGTTCGGCGACACCAACCAGCACGGCATGGAGGGCGTCAAGTTCTGGACCAAGCTCAAGACCGTCACCGCGCGCTGGCCCGACGGCGGGGTCGGCGACGGGGCCAACGCGTTCGTCATCCCGACAATGGGATAAACCCGTGGGGCAGATCGTTGACGGGCGGCTCCAGCTTCGAGGATTTGCCTGATCATGCGCTTTGCCCTGCCTCTCGCCGCCCTTTCGCTTGCCGCTTGCTCGCAACAGCCGGCGCCCACCGCCACCGACGAATCCGCGCCCACCCCGGCGGCGACGGTGACCGAGACCGCTTCCCCCGCGCCCGGCGCATCCGCGAGCGCGAGCCCCTCGCCCTCGCCCGGCGCGAGCGACAGCGCCACGCCGCACCAGACCATCCCGGCCGCGATCCAAGGGCGCTGGGGGCTGGTCGCCGCCGACTGCACCTCGACCCGCGGCGACGCCAAGGGCCTGCTGACGATCGACCCGACCATGCTGCGCTTCTATGAATCGCGCGGCACGCTGGGCGCGATCAAGGAGCGCTCGGCCACCCACCTGCGCGCGGCGTTCTCATTCTCGGGCGAAGGCATGACCTGGAGCCGCGACGAGGTGCTCGACGTGCAGGACGGCGGCAAGATACTGGTCCGCCGCGAATACGGCGAAGACGCCGCGCCGGGGCCTTTCAAATACAAGCGTTGCTAGCTAACGGCGCTCCATGATCGACCAGTTCGCGCTCACCGACGACCAGCTTGCGATTCAGGAGATGGCGCGCAAGTTCACCGCCGACCGGATCACGCCGTTCGCGGCCAAGTGGGACGAAGAGCACCACTATCCGCGCGAGGTGTGGAAGGCCGCGGGCGAGCTCGGCTTCGGGGCGATCTACATCGGCGAGGAAAGCGGCGGAATCGGGCTCGGGCGGCTCGAGGCGGCGCTGATCATGGAGGCGATGGCTTACGGCTGCCCGGCGACGAGCGCCTATATCTCGATCCACAACATGGCGAGCTGGATGATCGAGCGCTTCGGCGGCGACGAGATCAAGGCGCGGTTCCTCCCCGAGCTCGTCAGCATGGACAAGATCGCGAGCTATTGCCTGACCGAGCCGGGATCGGGCAGCGACGCCGCTGCGCTCAAGGCGACGGCTCGGCTGGACGGCGACACTTACGTCCTCAACGGGACCAAGCAGTTCATCTCGGGCGCGGGCTACAACGACATCTACGTCTGCATGGTCCGCACCTCTGACGACCGCTCGAAGGGCATCTCTTGCCTGGTGGTCGAGAAGGATACGCCGGGCCTGTCGTTCGGAAGCCCCGAGAAGAAGCTCGGGTGGAATGCCAGCCCGACCGCCCAAGTGATCTTCGAAGACTGCCGCGTTCCGGTCGCCAACCGCGTCGGCGCCGAAGGCGACGGGTTCCGCTTCGCGATGGCCGGGCTCGACGGCGGGCGGCTCAACATCGGCGCGTGCTCGCTCGGCGGGGCGCAGCGCTGTCTCGACGAGGCGGTCGCCTATACCAAGGAGCGCCAGCAGTTCGGTCAGCCGGTCGCCGAGTTCCAGAACACCCAGTTCATGCTCGCCGACATGGCCACCGACCTCGAGGCGGCGCGCGCGCTGCTTTACCTCGCGGCGTGCAAGGTCACCGCGGGCGCCCCCGACAAGTCGCGCTTCTCGGCGATGGCCAAGCGGCTGGCGACCGACAACGGCAGCCAGATCGTCAACGACGCGCTTCAGCTGTTTGGCGGTTACGGCTATCTCAAGGACTACCCGATCGAGCGGTTCTGGCGGGACTTGCGCGTCCATTCGATCCTCGAGGGCACCAACCAGGTGATGCGGATGATCGTCGGGCGGGACTTGCTGCGGCAATGACGACGGATGTGCTCGTTCGCCGCGAGGGCGCGGTCGGGTTTCTCTCGCTCAACCGGCCCCAGGCCATCCATGCGCTAACCCTCCACATGGTCCACGCGATGACCGCCGCGCTGTTCGAGTGGCGCGACGATCCCGAGGTCGGCGCGGTGATCATCGATCACTCCGAGGGCCGCGGGTTCTGCGCGGGCGGCGACATCGCGTTCCTGCGCAACTCGGCGCTCAATGACGGCGGCATTTCGGGCCGCAAGTTCTTCCACGACGAGTACCGGCTCAACCACCTGATCTTCGCGTACCCCAAGCCCGTGGTCGCGTTCATGGACGGGATCACGATGGGCGGCGGGGTCGGGATCAGCCAGCCCGCCACGTACCGCGTTGCGACCGAGAACACCCGCTTCGCGATGCCCGAAACCGGAATCGGCTTGTTCCCCGACGTTGGCGCGGGGTGGCACCTGTCGCGGCTGCCGGGTCGGATCGGCCAGTTCCTCGCGCTGACCGGCGCGCGGCTTGACGGCGCGGAGTGCCTGTGGGCGGGGTTCGCCACGCATTACCTCCCCGCCGAGGCCCTGCCCCAGGCCAAGGCGCGGATCGTGCAAGGGCACGAGCCGGGTGGCGTGCTGTCGGCGCTGGCGGTCACCCCGCCGCCCGCGCGGATCGAGGCCAACGCCGCCGAGATCGTCCGGCATTTCGCCTCCGACCGCTACGAGGACATCCTTGCCAGCCTGGAGGCCAACGACAGCGTATGGGCCGCCAAGGAACTCGCGACGCTGCGCACCAAAAGCCCGCAGACTTGCAAGGTCGCGTTGCGCGAACTGGCGACCAGCGCGGCGCTGGACGACTTCGCCGACAACATGGCGATGGAGTATCGGATAGCGTCGCGCGTCCTCGTCCGCCCCGATTTCGCGGAAGGGGTGCGCGCGGTGATCGTCGACAAGGACAACGCGCCTCAGTGGGACCCGGCGACGCCCGAAGGCGTGACCGACGAACTGCTCGACGCGATCTTCGCCCCCCTGCCCGTCGCCGAGGAATGGACGCCCCTATGAGCTATGAAACGATCCTGGTTGAAATGCAGGGACCGGTTACGCTGATCACGCTCCACCGCCCCCAGGCGCTCAACGCGCTCAACCGCCAGGTGCTCGCCGACTTGATCGAAACGTTCGGCCAGTTCGACGCCGATCCGGCGCAGCGCTGTGCGGTCCTGACCGGTAGCGACAAAGCTTTCGCCGCCGGAGCGGACATCAAGGAGATGTCGAGCCAGGGCTTCGGCGAGGTCTATGGCGGCGGGCTGTTCGCGGGCTACGACCGCGTCACCGCCACCCGCAAGCCGTGGATCGCGGCGGTCGCGGGATATGCGCTCGGCGGCGGGTGCGAGCTGGCGATGATGGCCGACTTCATCATCGCCGCCGACAACGCGAAATTCGGCCAGCCCGAGATCAAGCTCGGCGTCACTCCGGGGATGGGCGGAAGCCAGCGCCTGACCCGCGCGGTCGGCAAGGCCAAGGCGATGGAGATGTGCCTGACCGGGCGGATGATGGACGCCGCCGAAGCGGAGCGCTCCGGGCTGGTCGCCAAGGTCGTCCCCCTAGCCGAGCTCAAGGACGCCGCGCTCAAGACCGCGAACGAGATCGCGGCTATGCCCCCGCTCGCCGCGCTGGCGTGCAAGGAAATGGTCAACGCCGCGTTCGAGACCGGGCTCCAGCAAGGCGTGATGTTCGAGCGCCGCCTGTTCAACGGGCTGTTCGGGACCGAGGACCAAAAGGAAGGCATGGCCGCGTTCGTCGAGAAGCGGGCCGGCGAATGGAAGGGCCGCTAAAATGAAAATAGCCTTCATCGGCCTTGGCAACATGGGCGGCGGGATGGCCGCGAACCTGGTCAAGGCGGGGCACGAGGTCCGCGCCTTCGACCTCTCCTCCGAGGCCCTCGACACGGCCAAGCAAAATGGCTGCAAAACTTTCATGGCCGCGCGCGATGCAGTGGCCGATGTCGAGGCCGTGGTCTCGATGCTGCCCAACGGGGCGATCGTGGAATCGGTCTACAGCGAGGACGTGATTGGCCATGCGCCGACCTCCGCGCTGCTGCTCGATTGCTCGACGATCGACGTCGCGGGCGCGCGCGAGGTTGCCGCGGCGGCGAGCGCGGGCGGCTACGCGATGGTCGACGCGCCGGTCTCGGGCGGGATCGCGGCGGCCAAGGGCGGCACGCTGACCTTCATGGTCGGCGG
>DATLDS010000078.1:0-2824 GCA_035525735.1 Novosphingobium sp. | reverse complement strand
TGGTCGGCCGAATGCGCGGGCAGGTAGTCGAGAATCTTGCCGCGCAGGCGATAGCCGGTGCAGATCCGGATGGTGTCGAACCCGTCGAGCACGTCGAGCTTGGTCAGCGCGATGCCGGTGACCCCGCTGATCGCGCAACTCTGGCGCACCAGCACCGCGTCGAACCAGCCGCAGCGGCGCTTGCGCCCGGTGACCGTGCCGAACTCGTGGCCGCGCTCGCCCAGCTTCTGCCCGGTTGCCCCATCAGGCCCATCCGGGTCGAGCTCGGTCGGGAACGGGCCGCTGCCGACGCGCGTGGTGTAAGCCTTGACGATCCCGAGGACGAACCCGGTCGAGCCCGGCCCCAGCCCCGACCCGCTCGCCGCGGCGCCGCTCACGGTGTTCGACGAGGTGACGAACGGGTACGTCCCGTGATCGACGTCGAGCAGCACGCCTTGCGCGCCCTCGAACAGGATCTTGGCCCCCGCCTTGCGCACTGTCTTGAGCCGCTTCCACACCGGCTGGGCATAGCGCAGCACCGACGGGGCGATCTCGCGCAGCTCGGCCAGCAGCGCCTCGCGGTCTACCGGTGGTTGGCCGAATCCGGCGCGCAGGGCATCGTGGTGAGCGCACAGGCGATCAAGCTGCGGACCCAGGTGATCGAGATGGGCGAGGTCGCAGACCCGGATCGCGCGACGTCCGACCTTGTCCTCGTAGGCCGGGCCGATCCCGCGCCCGGTGGTGCCGATCTTGCCCGCGCCCGCGGCGGTCTCGCGCAAGCCGTCGAGGTCGCGGTGGAGCGGCAGGATCAACGCGCAATTGTCGGCGATGGCGAAGTTGTCGTCGGTGATCGAGACGCCCTGGCCTTCGAGCTTGGCGATCTCGTCCTTCAGGTGCCATGGATCGAGCACCACGCCGTTGCCGATGATCGAAAGCGTGCCGGTGACGATGCCCGAGGGGAGCAGGCTGAGCTTGTAGGTCTGGTTGCCGACCACCAGCGTATGCCCGGCGTTGTGCCCGCCCTGAAATCGCACCACCGCGTCGGCCCGGCTGGCGAGCCAGTCGACGATCTTGCCCTTGCCCTCATCGCCCCACTGGGCGCCGATCACCGTGACGTTGGCCAATGCTCACCCTTCGCGCAAACGCGCGCGGGCCTAGGGTATGGGCGGGCCGAGGGCAAGGCGGCTACTTGGACAGCTGCCCCCGGATCGCGCCGTCGGTCAGCTCCAGCGTGTGGACATTGACGTAGTAATCCTCGGGCGCCGCGATCAGCGCTTGCGCGACCTCGCGCGGAATCGCGCCACAGCCTTTGACGTACTCGTCGGCATCGACCTTCAAGGCGAACACCGGATCGCCGTTCTTGCCCTTGGCCCCCGCGTGGATATGCGCGGCAATGACGGGGGCGAGGCGATGGTAGGCGACGTCGTAGCAGACCCGGTCGAGCGCGGAGGTGAAGCGCAGCGTGGCGACGGCGTTGCCGTCGGGATCGCCGTCGTGGCCCACCTCGGCATCGCCGTTGAGCTTGGCGGTCAGGACGAGGCTCGCCTCGCCGGCCGCCGGGGGCGGTGCCGCAGGGGGCGCCTGGGCCAACGCGGGCGCGGCGGCGAGCGGAAGAAGCGCTAGGAATATGCCGGCATCGGTCAGCTTCATGGCAGTCCCTTCCGATGGGACGGCGGGCCGCTGTCGGACGCGCGCGCGACCTCGCCGGACTGCCGGATGATGCGCCTCCTCGCGCCTCGGTTCAAGCGCGCTGCGCCCGGGCGTCGGATGCTTGTCGCACGGGCCTCGCCGGGCGGGGCGATTTGCGATGAATCGTTGGAACGTTAATTTATGAGGCCCGTTAAGCGTCACTTGAGGGATTCGAATGAGCGGGATGCTAAACCACGAGACGGCGTGCCTGGTCGTCCAGTCGGCGGTCGACGCGATCCAGGCCGAGCCCGAAACCTTTCCCGAGATTCTCGACCGGCTGCCCGCGGCGATCTACGTGACAGACGCCGAGGGCACGATCACGTATGTCAACCAGCCGTGCGTCGAATTTGCCGGGCGCGTTCCCAACATCGGCGCCGACAAATGGTGCGTGACTTCGAAAATCTACACCACCGACGGCGAACTTTTGCCGCCCGAGGACTGCCCGATGGCGGTCGCCATCCGCGAGCAGCGGCCGCTGCGCGACGTCGAGGCGATCGCCGAGCGGCCCGACGGGAGCCGGGTCCACTTCGTGCCTTATCCGACGCCGCTGTTCGCCGCCGACGGCCGCTTCATCGGCGCGGTGAACCTGCTCCTCGACGTCACCCAGCGCAGCGATCCCGACTATTTTCGTCGCCAGTCCGCGCGGTGTCGGCGGCTGGCCGCTTCGGCCTATGATCGTGAGCTGGCGGAGACGCTCGAGCGCATGGCCGCGACTTACGAAGAACAGGCCGCCAAGCCGGGCGGGCGTCGCCGCCCCCACTGAATCCCTCAAAGCGCGACCGGTTCGCGCCCCGCGAGCCGATGCGTGCAACCCAGCGATGCCGCGTCGTCGCCTTCGGCCAGCGCCGCCACCGTGCGCCAGCCGATCGCGCGGAGGCGCGCAGCGGCTTGCGCGTCGTGGCCGAGCGGGAGGAACAGCGTGTCGCGCGCGGGCTCGGCGCTCTGCGCCGCGAGCGCGTCGGGGTAGAGCGAGAAGCCGGTCGCGGCTTCTCCCCCATCGTCATTGGCCGCTCCCGCGCGCGTTATCCGATAAGTGCCGCCGCGGCCCAGCGCGCCGCGCACGCCCGCGGCGTAAAGCGTGAAGCCGAACCACGACTGATACTCGAAGCCGTGCCGCTCGGATGGATCGAGCGTCAGCCGCGCACGGCCCGCGACC
>DATLDS010000059.1:0-6349 GCA_035525735.1 Novosphingobium sp. | reverse complement strand
GGCGGCCTGGCAATTGGCGGTCAGCGCGACGACCCGGAACGCGTCGCGGTTGCGGCGCACCAGGTCGAGCGTCGAAGCCCCGATCGAGCCGGTCGCGCCGAGGATCGTGAGCGAGCGCATCAGGCCAGCAATCCCCACGCCGAACCGGCGATGATCGCCACCGGCAGGAACCCGTCGACCCGGTCGAACACGCCGCCGTGACCGGGGACCAGGCGCGAGCTGTCCTTGACCGCGGCGCGGCGCTTGAGCCAGCTTTCGAGGAAGTCGCCCGCCTGCGCGGCGATAGCCAGCCCGGCGCCGACCGCGGCGGCGATTCCCGCTTGCTTGGAAACCAGCGACGCGGCGATCGAAGGCGGCTCGCCGCCGCCCAGCCCCGACAGTATTCCGCGCAGCGTGCCGACCACCAGCGCGCACCACAGCGCCGCCGCGATCATCCCGCCGATGAGCCCCGCCCAAGTCTTCTTCGGGCTGATCGACGGCGCGATCTTCGGCCCGCCGATCGCGCGCCCGGCGAAGAACGCGCCGGTGTCGGTGGCGATCACCGCCCCGAACGCGACGACCGCGAGCTCGATCGGCATGCGGACCAGCACCAGCGCCGCCCAGCCGAAATAGACCGCGCCCGCGATCAGCGCGGCGACCCGCGCGCCGGGCGTCGCGAACGCTTTGACCGCCAACCGCGCGAACTCCGCGCCGGCAACCGCGGCGACGACCAGCACCAGCCCGTCGAATACCGCCCCGCCCTGGACCACCGCGGCGACCAGCACCGCGATCATCACGACCGCCGAGGCGAGCCGAACCGGGAGGTCGGATTTGCGGTCCGCTGCCTCAGCGCCCGCCATAGCGCCGCTCCCTTTGCGCGAAGGCGTCGAGCGCTTCCTGCAAGTGCGCCGGGGTGAAATCGGGCCACAGCACGTCGGTGAACCACAGCTCGGCATAGGCCGCCTGCCAAAGCAGGAAGTTCGAAAGCCGTTCCTCGCCCGAAGTGCGGATCAGCAGGTCGAGCGGGGGCAGGTCGGCGGTGTCGAGTTCGGCCTCGATCGCCTCGGGAGTGATCGCGCCCTTGGCGGCCGCCTTCGCCGCGGCTTGGGCGATCTCGGCGTGACTGCCGTAGTTGAGCGCGACCGCCAGCGTGGTCCCCACGTTGCCCGCGGTGCGCGCCAGCGCGTGCTCGACCAGTTCGACAACATCGGGCGCGAAAGCGTTGTAATCGCCGATGATCTTCAAACGCACGCCGTTCGCGGCGAACTCATCGAGGTCGCTCAGAATGAAGCTCTTGAGCAGCCCCATCAGCGCACCGATCTCGTCCTCGGGGCGGCGCCAGTTCTCGGTCGAGAACGCATACAGCGTGAGCGCATCGAGCCCCATCGTCCCCGCCGCGCGGACCACCTCGCGCACCGCCTCGACCCCGCGCTTGTGCCCGATCGCGCGCGGCAGGTGACGCTTCTTGGCCCAGCGCCCGTTGCCGTCCATGATGATCGCGACGTGACGCGCGCCATGGTTCGCGCCGCCGCTGCCGGCCGCGACCCTGGTTTCCGCCACGGCGGCGGACCGGGTCACTGGCTGAGGATTTCCTTTTCCTTGTGCGCCGCGGCCTCGTCGGCCGCCTTGATCATTTCGTCGGTGAGCTTCTGCACCTCGGTCTCGGCGCGCTTGCGCTCGTCCTCGGAAATCTCGTGCTTCTTCTCGTCGGCTTTGAGCGATTCCATCCCGTCGCGGCGGACGTTGCGGATCGCGATGCGCGCCTTCTCGGCGTATTGGTGGCTCAGCTTGGCCAATTCCTTGCGCCGGTCCTCGGTCAGGTCGGGGATCGGCAGGCGCAGGTTCTGTCCGTCGTTGATCGGGTTGAGCCCGAGCCCGGCCGAACGGATCGCCTTCTCCACCGGGCCGACGCTCGACTTGTCCCAGACCTGCACCGAAAGCAGCCGCGGCTCGGGCGCCGACACGGTCGCGACCTGGTTGAGCGGCATGGTCTGGCCGTAGACCTGGACCATCACCGGATCGAGCAGGTGGACGTTGGCGCGGCCCGTGCGCAGCCCCTGGAGGTCATGCTTGAGCGCCTCGACCGCGCCGTGCATCCGCCGCTCTAGGTCGGACTTGTCATACTTGGCCATGGCTCAGCTCGCCTCCTGCACGATCGTCTGGGTTCCCTTGCCCGCCAGGACCCGCGCAAGGTTGCCCTGCTCGCGGATCGAGAAGACCACGATCGGAATCTTGTTGTCGCGGCACAAGGCGACCGCCGACGCGTCCATCACCTTGAGATTGCCCGCGAGGACCGTGTCGTAATCGACTGTATCGTAACGCTTCGCCTTCTTGTTCTTTTTCGGATCGCTATCGTAGACCCCGTCGACGCTGGTGCCCTTGAGCAACGCGTCGCAGTTCATCTCTGCGGCGCGAAGCGCGGCGCCGCTGTCGGTGGTGAAGAACGGGCTGCCGACGCCCGCGGCGAAGATCACGACGCGGCCCTTCTCGAGGTGGCGCTCGGCGCGGCGGCGGATCACCGGCTCGCACACCGTGTCCATCTGGATCGCCGACTGGACGCGGGTGTGGACGCCGATCTGTTCGAGCGCGTTCTGCACCGCGAGCGCGTTCATCACCGTCGCCAGCATGCCCATGTAATCGGCCTGCGCGCGGTCCATCCCGCTCGCCGCGCCGGCCATCCCGCGGAAGATGTTGCCGCCGCCGATCACCGGGCAGATCTCCAGCCCGGTGTCCTTGGCGGCCTTCACCTCGGCGGCGATCTGTCCGACGAACTCGGGATCGATCCCGAACTGCTGGCGGCCCATCAGCACTTCGCCCGACAGCTTGAGCAGGATGCGCTTGTACTTGGGCATGAGCGGGACAACTCGCGTTCGACGATGCGCCTTATAGGCCGCGCGGGCCGACTGCCAAGCAATCGGTGAGGTTCACTCGGCGGGCTCAGGCGCCTTGATCCCCGCGGCGGCGGCGACTTCGGCGGCGAAGTCGCTCTCGGCCTTCTCGATCCCCTCGCCGAGCTGGAAGCGAACGTAGTCCTTGAGCGTGATCGCCGTGCCGCTGTCCTTCGCCGCGTTGGCGACGACCTGAGCGATGGGCGTCTTGTTGTCCATGACGAACAGCTGGCTGAGCAGCGCGTTGTCCTTGGCGAACTTGGCGATCGCGCCGTCGACCATCTTGGCCTGGACCTCACCGGGCTTGCCGCTTTCGGCCGCCTTGTCGGCAGCGATCGCGCGCTCGCGCTTGATCATCTCGGGATCGAGCCCGGCGGCGTCGAGCGCCAGCGGGAACGCCGCGGCGATGTGCATCGCGATCTGCTTGCCGAGCGTCTCGAGGTCCGCCTTGTCGCCCTCGCCTTCGAGCGCGACCAACACGCCGATCTTGCCGAGGCCCGGCGCGGCGGCGTTGTGGACGTAAGGAACGACCACGCCGTTCCCGACCGAGACCGACTTCATCCGCCGCACCGACTGGTTCTCGCCGATCGTCGCGATGTTGCCCGTCAGCTTGTCGGTGACGGTCCCGCCGCCCGGATAGCCGGCCTGCTTGAGCACCTCGACGTCGTCGCTTGCCGTGTCGAGCGCGAGCTTGGTGACGTTGCGAACGAAGTCCTGGAACTGGTCGTTCTTGGCGACGAAATCGGTTTCCGAGTTGACCTCGACCGCGACGCCCCTGGTGCCCGACACGGCGACGCCGACGAGCCCCTCGGCGGCGGTGCGGCTCGACTTCTTGGCGGCCGCGGCAAGGCCCTTGGCGCGCAGGCTGTCGACCGCGGCTTCCATGTCGCCGCCGGTCTCGTCGAGCGCCTTCTTGCAATCCATCATCCCCGCGCCGGTCCGCTCGCGCAGGGTCTTCACGTCAGTGGCGGTGTAAGCCATTGCGTCTATCCTTCTGAAATCGTGTCATTCGGCAAGGCCTCAGCCTTGCTCGACGGTCAGGCCTCGGCGGCCGCTTCGGGGGCGGGCTCGGCGGTCGGCGCAGCGGTCGGCTCGGCCTCGGGCGCGGCCGGAGCTTCCTCGGCGATCGCCTCTTCGGCGACCGGCTCGTCCATCGCGCCGACATCGGCGCCCGAGGCTACGACCGCTTCGCGGTTGCCCTTGGTCGCCGCGGCGCCGATCGCGTCGCAATAGAGGCGGATCGCGCGGCTGGCGTCGTCGTTGGCTGGAATCGGGAACGCGATGCCGTCTGGCGAGACGTTCGAATCGAGCACCGCGACGACCGGGATGCCCAGCACGTTGGCTTCCTTGATCGCCAGCTCTTCCTTGTTGGCGTCGATCACGAACATCACGTCGGGGATGCCGCCCATGTCGCGAATCCCGCCGAGGCTGAGCTCGAGCTTGTCGCGCTCGCGGGTGAGCTGGAGCACTTCCTTCTTGGTCAGCCCGGCGATCTCGCCCGAGAGCTGCTCGTCGAGGCTTTTGAGGCGCTTGATCGAGTTCGAGATCGTCTTCCAGTTGGTCAGCATCCCGCCGAGCCAGCGGTGGTTGACGAAGTGCTGGCCGCACTGGCGCGCGACCTGCGCGATCGGCTCCTGCGCCTGGCGCTTGGTGCCGACGAACAGGACCTTGCCGCCGGCCTGGACGGTCGACGAGACGAAATCGAGCGCGCGCGCCATCAGCGGCACGGTCTGCGACAAGTCGAGGATGTGGATGCCGTTGCGGGCGCCGAAGATGTACGGCTTCATCCGCGGGTTCCAGCGGTGGGTCTGGTGGCCGAAGTGCGCGCCGGCCTCGATCAATTGCTGCATGGTGACGACAGGAGTCGCCATAAGGATTTCCTTCCGGTTATGCCTCTGGGAAACTGGAACCGTGCGGTGAGTCCTGAGACTCCTGGCCCGCTGCGGCACCGGTTTGGGCGTTTCCCATGTGGATTTGCCGGACGGGATCGCCCGGCGAGGCGCGCCCTTAGCGCCGTGGCCGTTCTAAATCCAGTTCAAATGTGACCGGCAGAACGTGACGGGACGAGACCCGAGTTCCCGCCATCGCGCACGATTCATCGCGAGAGAGGCCCCGCTCATCCCGAAACCGCTTGACGGGAGAGAACAAATCAGGAACAACGGCGCAATCCCGTTGAATCGGCGGGAACCGTTAACCATCTGCGCTGTTTCCCACACGTTATCCACAGACCTGTGAACCGGGGGCAAAGCAGGTGGGATCGTACAAGGACGACGAAATGCAGACGCTCCTCGCCTCCCTCGTCTTCGCCACCGCGGCGCTCGCCGCGCTCGGCGTGATCGCCGCCACCTGGACCCGTTACCGCGACGTCGCCCTCGGCCACGTCGCGGCGCTCCGGGCGGTCGACGAGGCGCGCGATTTCCGCGTGAGGATTGTCGGACAAGCCCGCCTGCCCGTGCTTGCCGGCCACCCCGGCGTGCGGCGCCTCCCGCACCGCGCCGCCGCCGCGCGGCGCTTTGCTACGTTGTCGGGCGTGCGCGCAGCCGCTTGACCCGCGCGTAGCGCACGATCCCCAGCGGGACGAGCGCCAGGTAGACCACGCAGATCGCCACCAGCGTCCACCACGGCTCGGTCAGCAGCGCGGCCAGCGTCAAGCCGACCACCGCGATCACTTCGAGCCGGATGTTGCGCCGCGGGCGTAGCGAGCTCCAGCTCAGCGTGGCGACGTTCGAGATCAGCAGGAACGCGATTCCCGCGACCCATGTGCCGACCAGCGCGGGCTCGCGGAACGTCTCGATCCCGCTCGCGATCCACAAGTAGAGCGGCAGGAACGCCAGCCCCGCCCCGACCGGCGCGGGGACGCCGGTGAGGAAGCCCGCCGACTTGTGCGGCTGGTCCTCGGTATCGATCGCCGCGTTGAACCGCGCCAGCCGCAGCGCGCAGCACACCGCGAACGCGAGCGCGGCGAACCATCCCAACCGCGGCAGGTCGTGAAGCGACCACAGGAACAGGATCAGCGCCGGCGCGACGCCGAACGACAGCGAATCGGCGAGGCTGTCGAGCTCGGCGCCGAACCGCGACTGCGCCTTCATCAGCCGCGCGATGCGCCCGTCGATCCCGTCGAGCACGCCCGCCAGGATCACCGCGAGCACTGCCTTGTCCCACTGCCCGTCGATCGCGAAGCGGATGCCGGTGAGCCCCGCGCACATCGCCGCCGAGGTGATCGCGTTGGGCGCGACCGCGCGCAGCGACAGCCCGCGCGCCAGCCGCGGCGGATGGCCGTCGGCCTCATTGTCGTCGTGCGTGTCGGCCAGCGGGCGGCCGTCGGGACCGACGATCACTGCTGGACCCCCTCGAGCATCGGCGCCTGGCCGAGCTCGGCGAGCACCGTCTCGCCCGCGATCGTGGTCTGGCCGAGCAGGACGCGCGGCTCGGTCCCTTCGGGGAGATAGACGTCGACCCGGCTACCGAACCGGATCAGCCCG
>DATLDS010000036.1:0-11655 GCA_035525735.1 Novosphingobium sp. | reverse complement strand
CTGTCGGGGCCGGACGACGCGATCGGGTTGGTGGAGGCCGAGGCCTGGCCGCTCCCGCCCGGCACGCAAATCGTCCGCACCGGCGAGCTGCTCCAGATGGTCTGCCACGAGTCCGGCGCGCTCGAACCCGACGAACGCGTCGTCCGTCTCGACGAAGCCGACGCCCCGGCGATGGCCGAGCTCGCGCTCGCCACCGAGCCCGGGCCGTGGGGGCCGCTGACGCATCGCTACGGCGCGTTCTGCGGCATCCGCGTCGATGGGCGGCTCGCGGCGATGGCGGGCGGGCGGATGCTGCTGCCGGGGCTTGCCGAAGTCTCGGGCGTGTGCACCTGGCCCGAGTATCGCGGGCAGGGGATGGCGGCGGCGTTGATGCGTCACGTGATGCGCGGTTTCGTCGCGCGCGGCGACACCCCGTTCCTCCACAGCTACGCGCACAATGCGGGCGCGATCCGGCTGTACGAGACGCTCGGCTTCCGCGCGACGCGGACGATGCACCTGACCGTACTGGCGCGGGCATGACGACCGAAGCCGAAGCTGCGAACGAGTTGATGCGGCTCGCGCGCGAGATCGCGCGGCACAACCGGCTGTACCACGCCGACGACGCTCCCGAGATCTCCGACGCCGAGTACGACGCGCTGGTCCGCCGCAACGCCGAGCTCGAGACGGCCTTTCCACACCTCGTCCGCGGCGACAGCCCGAGCGCGGCGGTCGGTCACGAAGTCGCCGCCTCGCCGCTGTCGAAGGTCGCGCACGAAGTGCGGATGATGAGCCTCGACAACGCGTTCGGTGACGACGAGGTGGCCGAGTTTCTCGCCCGGGTGCGGCGGTTCCTCAACCTGCCCGCCGACGCCGAAGTCGCGGTCACCGCTGAGGACAAGATCGACGGGCTGTCGTGCTCGCTGCGCTATGAGCACGGCCGCCTTGTTCGCGCTGCGACCCGCGGCGACGGGCTGGTCGGCGAGGACGTTACCGCCAACGTCGCGCACGTGCCCGACGTGCCGCAATTGCTGCATGGAAAAGCGCCCGACCTGTTCGAGGTCCGCGGCGAAATCTATATGGAAAAACAGGCGTTTGCCGCGCTCAATGCGGCGCAGCAGGCGGCCGACGCCCGGCTCTTCGCGACGCCGCGAAATGCTGCGGCAGGATCGCTGCGGCAGAAGGACGCGAGCGTCACCGCGGCGCGGCCGCTGCGCTTCCTCGCGCACGGCTGGGGCGCGGCTAGCGAAGTGCCCGGGACGACGCAGCTCGAAGCGATGCGCGCAATCGAAAGCTGGGGCGTGCCGGTCTCGCCGCGGCTGGTGCGCTGCACCTCGATCGAACAAATGCTGCAGCATTACCGTAGCATCGGCGAGGCGCGCGCGGGCTTGCCGTACGACATCGACGGGGTGGTCTACAAAGTCGACCGGCTCGACTGGCAGGCGCGGCTCGGCAGCGTCGGCAAGGCCCCGCGCTGGGGGCTGGCGCACAAGTTCCCCGCCGAGCGCGCCGAGACCGAACTGGTCGGGATCGACATCCAGGTCGGCCGCACCGGCAAGCTGACCCCGGTCGGGCGGCTCTCGGGCGTGCTGGTCGGCGGGGTCACGGTGTTCAACGTCACGCTTCACAACCGCGACGAGATCGGGCGGCTCGGTCTGCGCGTCGGCGACCGCATCGTGATCCAGCGCGCCGGCGACGTGATCCCGCAAGTGGTCGACAACCTGACCCGCGACGAGCCGCGCGAGCCTTACGTCTTCCCCGACGAATGCCCGCAATGCGGCAGCGAAGCGATCGCCGCCGAGGGCGAGGTCGACGTGCGCTGCACCGGCGGGTTGACCTGCCCGGCGCAGCGGTTCGAGCGGCTGAGGCATTTCGTCAGCCGCGCCGCGCTCGACATTGAGGGGCTGGGCGAAAAGAGCATCGTCGAATTCCTGGAGCTCGGCTGGCTCGCGCACGGTCCCGGCGACATCTTCCGGCTCAAGGCGCACCGTGACGCGCTGGTCGGGCGCGAGGGCTGGCAGGACAAGTCGGTCGACAACCTGCTCGCGGCGATCGAGGCGAAGCGCGCCCCCGACGCCGCGCGGCTGCTGTTCGGGCTCGGCATCCGCCACGTCGGCGCGGTGACGGCGCGCGATCTGCTCAAGCGCTTCGTCACGCTGCCCGCGCTGCGCGACGCGGCGATGCGCGCGCACGCCGGCAACGATGAAGCCCGCGCCGAGCTGCTCGCGATCGAAGGCGTCGGCCCGGTCGTGGTCGAGGCGCTCAGCGATTTCTTCCACGAGCCGCACAATCTCGCGGTGTGGGACGACCTGCTGCGCGAGGTCGCGCCGCCGCCGTACGTGGTCGAGACGCGCGACAGCCCGGTCGCGGGCAAGACGATCGTGTTCACCGGCAAGCTCGAGACGATGAGCCGCGACGAGGCCAAGGCCCAGGCCGAACGCCTCGGCGCGCGCACCGCCGGCTCGGTCTCCGCCAAGACCGATCTGGTGGTCGCCGGCCCGGGCGCGGGGAGCAAGCTCAAGCAGGCCGCCGCGCTGGGGAGCGAGGTGATCGACGAGGAGGCCTGGGCCGCGATCGTCAAGGCGGCGGGCTAGGAACCCACTTCATCACCCCGCCCGCGAACGGCGTCCACCAGCCGGTGCGGACGCCCGCGGCGGCGAGGGTGTCGCTGGTCCACTGGTTGCAGGTGTTGGCGGGGGTATAGCGGCCGCGCGCTTCGTAGAACGCGTCGTAGTCGCCGTAGCCTGGGTAATGGCGGCTCGCCGCGCCGGGCGGGAGCAGCGCTTCGATCCGGTGCACGATGACGCGGTATTGCGCGGGCGTCAGGCGCAGCGGGCGGATGTCGTCGCCCGGTGCCGGGCGGACGTAGTGCGCAGCGTGGACCAGCCCTTCGCCGCTGCCGATCGCGATGTCGAGCACGGTCGCGGGGGTCAGGTCGGCCCACGTGGGGGTGTTGAGGAACACGTCGCGGTCGCCCCAGCTCACTGAGACGTGGGTGTAGGGCGCGAGCGGATCGCCGAGCTCGGCGGCGGGAAACGTCGCGCGCCAGTCCTTCTCGCTGCTGACCAAGGGCAGGACCAGCGCGGTGTGGACCCCGTTGGTCTCGACCATGATCTCGATCCCGTCTTTCGGCTCGCGCCAGCCGGCGTTGCGCGGGATCGACGATCCGACCCATCCGGCGGACATGAACAGCCCGAGCGCGAGTGCCGTCCACCCCAGGACGGCGCGGACGATCCTCAGCGCGCGGCGCGTCGGCGGAGCCACAGGATCGACCAATCGCCGCGCGTGAGCCGCGCGGCGAGGCGGAAGCCGTGTCGCACCCCCGCGCGTCGAACGTTACGCTCCTGGGTGGTCAACAACCCGGCGAGCACGAGGTGACCGCCGGGAACCATGGCCCGCGCGAAATCGGGCATCAGCTCGACCAGCGGTGCGGCGAGGATGTTGGCGATGACGAGGTCGTAGGGCCCGCGCGCTTCGAGCAACGGATGATCGAGCCCCGCCGCGATCGCCATCGTCAGCTCGCCGCGTCCGCCGCCGAGCGGCGCTTGGTTCGCCGCGGCGTTGTCAAGCACCACGCCCGCGCAGACCGGGTCGATGTCGCTCGCGATTCCCAGCGCGCGCGGCCACAGCGCCAGCGCGGCGAACGCGAGCAGCCCGGTCCCGGTGCCGACGTCGGCAAGGTTGCGCACGATCACGCCGCGCGCCCTCATCGCGTCCAGCATCTCCAGGCAACCCGCGGTGGTCGCGTGCTGGCCGGTGCCGAACGCCTGGCTGGCTGGAATGACGACATCGATCGCGCTCGGGTCGGCGGGATATTCGGGCGTGCGGACGTGGAAGCGTCCGGCGCGGATCGGGGTCATGCCCGCCTGGCTGGCGGTGACCCAATCGGTCTCGGGCAGTTCTTCGATTTTCAGCTTGGGCGATCGTCCGCCGAACAGCGCGCGGAAGGAAGCGAGATCGGCGACGTCGGGCTCGCGCGGCAGCCACGCTTCCAGACGCCAGTCATCGGGCCGATCCTCGGCCACCTCGCTGCCGCCGAGCACGATCTCGGGGTCCCAATCGAGCGCTACCTCGTGCGCGAGCAGCGCGGCGGTTATCGTGGCGCGCGGGGCGAGCGCGGTGATCTTCCAGCTCTCGCTAGCGGACATAACTCGCACCGTTGGCGTCGAGCACCGCGCCGGTCATGCTCGGCGGCGCGTCGAGCGCGCAAAACGCGGCGATCGCGGCGATCTCGTCGGGGGCGGCGACGCGGCCGAGCGGGATGTCGGCGAGCAGCCCCGGCCCGCCGCGGCTGTCGAGATAGTCGCCTGCCATGTCGGTGTCGGTGAAGCCCGGGCAGACCGCGAACGCGAGCACGCCTTGCCGGGCATAAGCGCGCGCGATCGTCTTGGTCATCGCGACCATCCCCGCTTTGGCCGCCGCGTAATGCCAGTGATCGGGCGAGTCGCCGCGATGGGCGGCGCGGCTGGCGATGTTGACGACGCGGCCGCGAACTTCACCGGCGGCCCTGTCCGCCAGCCAGCGCCGCACCGCGAAGCGCGACAGTTGCGCGGCGCTGGTCAGGTTGATCCGCTGCGTGTCCTCCCACGCGTCGAGCCAGGCGATGTCGCTGGCCTCGATCGGGTTGGGCGCGAACAGCCCGGCGTTGTTGATGAGCACGTCGATGCGCCCATTCGAGCGTTCCAGCGCCATTTCCCACAACGCCTGGGGGGCGCTCGGTTCAGCGAAGTCGGCGCCGATGAGGTCGCCGTTCGCGCCTGGGCTTCCGCGCGAGCCGTGGCCGATCACCGTCACCCCGCGCAGCTCGAGCGCGGTGGCGATCGCCGCGCCGATCCCGCGGGTCGATCCAGTGACGAGCGCGGTGAGAGCGGGGGCCATGCCGCGTCTTTACGGCAGCCACGCCAAATCTCGCAATTGTCTCTTTGGGGCGCAGGAAATTCAGCGCCGGCCGCGCTTGCGCGGGGCGTGAAAGCGATTAATACCATGGCCGCGCCGCCGCCGGCGGGCGGCCATTATTGTCGGCTTGGGCGAAGCCTACCGGGGGAAGCCTTCATGACCGCATCGAGCAGCCCGAACGCCGGCCGCCCGCTTTCGCCGCACCTGAGCATCTGGCGCTGGGGCCCGGCGATGGCGGTCTCGATCATCCACCGGATCAGCGGCAACGGCCTTGCCTTCGTCGGCCTGCCGATCCTGGCCTGGTTCCTCGCCGCGCTCGCCGGGGGCGAGGAGGCCTGGGTCCCCTTCGCCCGCCATGCGGGCTCGTGGTACGGCCTCGTCGTGCTGATCGGACTGAGCTGGTCGTTCTTCCAACATCTCGCCTCGGGACTGCGCCATTTCGTGCTCGACATCGGCGCGGGCTACGAGATCGAGACCAACAACCGCTGGTCGTGGGTGGTGCTGGCGACCGGCGCGGTGCTGACCGCGCTGTTCTGGGCATTCGTGTTGCTGCGCTGAAGGCGGGCAAGAGGGGGAATTAGGGGCATGGGCAACGGAACCTCGATCGGCCGGGTGCGCGGGCTGGGCTCGGCCAAGCACGGCGCGCATCACTGGGTGGCGATCCGCTTCGCCGAAGTCGGCAACCTCGTGCTGGTTCCGTGGCTGCTGGTCAGCCTCGCGCTGATGCCCGACTACAGCTGGCCGACGCTCCACGCCTGGTTGGCGCGGCCCGTCCCCGCCACCGCGATGATCTTGCTGATCCTCACCACGTTCTACGAGGCGCGGCTCGGCGTGCAGGTGATGATGGAGGATTACGTCCACGATCACGGGCTGAAATTCGCCTCGCTGGTGGCGCTGAACGTTCTTGCGGTGGGGGGAGGGGCGTTCGCGATTCTCTCGGTGCTGCGCATCGCGCTGGGAGGCGCCTGACATGGCGACCACCGCACCGACCCCCGGCAACGCCACCGCGGGCTCGACCCAGCCAGCCTACAAGATCATCGATCACACCTATGACACCGTGGTGGTCGGCGCCGGGGGATCGGGCTTGCGTGCGACGATGGGCAGCGCCGAAGCGGGGCTCAAGACCGCGTGCATCACCAAGGTCTTCCCCACCCGTAGCCACACCGTGGCGGCGCAAGGCGGGATCGCGGCGTCCCTCGGCAACAACAGCCCGGACCACTGGACCTGGCACATGTTCGATACCGTCAAGGGTTCGGACTGGCTCGGCGACCAGGACGCGATCGAGTACATGGTGCGCGAGGCGCCGCAGGCGGTCTACGAGCTCGAGCACGCCGGCGTGCCCTTTTCGCGCAACCCCGAAGGCACGATCTACCAGCGCCCGTTCGGCGGGCACATGCAGAACATGGGCGAGGGGCCGCCGGTCCAGCGCACCGCCGCCGCGGCCGACCGCACCGGCCACGCCATGCTCCACGCGCTTTACCAGCAGAGCCTCAAGTACGCCGCCGACTTCTTCATCGAGTACTTCGCGATCGACCTGATCATGGAGAACGGTGCCTGCCGCGGCGTGATCGCGATGTGCATGGACGACGGTTCGATCCACCGCTTCCGCAGCCATGCCGTGGTGCTCGCGACCGGCGGTTACGGCCGCTGCTATTACACCGCCACCAGCGCGCACACCTGCACCGGCGACGGCGGCGGGATGGTGCTGCGCGCGGGCCTGCCCTTGCAGGACATGGAGTTCGTCCAGTTCCACCCGACCGGGATCTACGGCGCCGGGGTGCTGATCACCGAGGGCGCGCGCGGCGAGGGCGGCTACCTGACCAATTCGGAAGGCGAACGCTTCATGGAGCGCTACGCGCCGAGCGCCAAGGACCTCGCCAGCCGCGACGTGGTCAGCCGCTCGATGGCGCTCGAGGTGCGCGAGGGGCGCGGCGTCGGGCCCGAGAAGGACCATATCTACCTCCACCTCGACCACATCGATCCCAAGGTGCTGGCCGAGCGGCTGCCGGGGATCACCGAGAGCGGCAAGGTCTTCGCCAACGTCGACCTGACCCGCCAGCCGCTGCCGGTCTCGCCGACGGTTCACTACAACATGGGCGGGATGCCGTGTAACTACCACGGCCAGGTCATGACGATCGGTCCCGACGGCAATCCCGAGACCGCGGTGCCGGGGCTTTACGCGGTGGGCGAGGCGGCGTGCGTCTCGGTCCACGGCGCCAACCGGCTCGGCTCGAACAGCCTGATCGACCTCGTCGTGTTCGGCCGCGCCACCGGGCACCGGCTTGCCGAGACGATCAAGCCGGGGACCACGCATGACGCGCTGCCCAAGGACAGCGCCGATCTCGCGCTGACCCGGCTCGATCACTTCCGCCACGCCAAGGGCGGCTCGCCCACCGCGCAGATCCGCGCCGACATGCAGCGCACGATGACCGCGCATTGCGCGGTGTTCCGCAACTCCGAGCTACTCGGCCAGGGCAAGACGCGGCTCGGCGAGGTCTACAAGCGGATGGAGGACATCCACGTTTCCGACCGCTCGCTGATCTGGAACTCCGACCTGATTGAGACGCTCGAACTCGACAACCTGATCAGCCAAGCGACGGTCACGCTCCACGGCGCCGCGAACCGTCAGGAAAGCCGCGGCGCGCACGCGCACGAGGACTTCCCCGACCGCGACGACGCCAACTGGATGAAGCACAGCGCGCTGTGGTTCGATGGCTGGGGCGGCAAGGGCGGCGGCGTCAAGATCGACTACCGCCCGGTCCACGAATACACGCTGAGTGACGACATCGAATACATCAAGCCGAAGAAGCGGGTTTATTGATGGGTCGCTGAGACCACGTGATTATTAGTGCGCGGGTCACACGGCTGCACGATTTGCCGGTTCGGCTCGGTCGATGAATATGACGGCGTCGCTGCGGCACGAGAGTGGAGTCGCTTGCGGAGCTTCACCTTTCGTGACCCTCCCCTCGATTTGAAGCGTCAGGTTCGTCGTCAGGTTGCTTAGCTGAAGCGAGCCGCCCTTCAATTGCACGCAGGTACGCTTTCGATCGGCCGCGTGAATGGCATGAGCCACGCTGATCCACAAATCGGATTGAGATGCCTGATCTTTTGCCAGTGCGTCTTGCGTCCATAAGTCGCCGACGACGACAACTCGCCTACCGACGTACCACCGATGTTGTCGTTGAGAAACTCGATCGAAACCACTTGAGGATTCGACCCGCTGGAGTGTGGTGCGGCACAGGCGACTCCTAGTCCGCTACACAGAAGAACGAAGGGTCGCCGCATGGTTGTGGGATCGTGGCACGCGACCGACGAAGAATTGAAGGTTCCATAACGTTCATCCGCCAGTCAGGTTTACAGACGTAGTCGATTACGGGTGTAAACGGTGAGGGAGTCGCGGCGATGGCTGCGGGGGAGGGGCAGGACGATCAGGTCGGCGAGCGCATCAGCGACGCCGAGCATGCGGTGATGGAGGCGCTGTGGCACCGCGCGCCGCTGACCGCCGCCGAAGTCTGCGACCGCGTCTGCGACGACCGCGGCTGGACGCTCGCCACGGTCAAGACGCTGCTCTCGCGGCTGGTATCGAAGAGCGCGGTGACCACCGAGGCCGACGGCCGGCGCTTCCTCTATTCGCCCGCGATCCAGCGCGCCGATTACGTCGGCGGCGAATCGAAGCGGCTGGTCGAGCGGCTGTTCGGCGGGCGCGCCGCGCCGCTGTTCGCGCACCTCGCCGAAAGCGAAGCCCTGTCCGACCAGGACCTCGCGGAGATTTCCACCCTGCTCGAACAGCTCAAGCGCAAGGGAGACGCGCTATGATCTCGTGGCTTCTGGACACCCTGATCTGGAGCGGCGCGCTGATCGCGCTCGTCCTTGTGCTGCGCCGCCCCGTGGCGCGCGCGTTCGGCCCCGGCGTCGCTTACGCGCTGTGGGCCTTGCCGTTCCTGCGGCTGGTCCTCCCGCCGCTCGTGCTTCCCGCCGGCTTCGCGCCCGCCGCCGCCGCTTCAGTCCCGGCCGCGGCGGGCGCGGAGGTCATGACGATCACCGTCGCGGCGCCTGCCGAGCCCGCACTCGTGCTGCCGTGGGGGCTGCTCCTGGTCTCGGCGTGGCTGGCCGGCGCGGCGCTGTTCCTCGTCGCGCGCTGGATCGAGTACCGCGCGATGCGGCGTGCTCTGCTCGCCGGCGCGGTGACGGTCGACGTCCGCGAAGGCGTGCGGATCGTCGAGACCCCGCAAGTCGATGCGCCGGTCGCGTTCGGGCTGCGCGACAAGGTCGTCGCGCTGCCGCCGCGCTTCATGATCAGCGGCCATATCGCCGAACGTGCGCTGGCGATCGAGCACGAGCTCGCGCACCACCGCGGCCGCGACCTGATCGCCAACGTCGTCGCGCAGCCGCTGCTCGCGCTGCACTGGTTCAACCCGCTCGCCTGGGCGGCGTGGAACGCGATGCGCCGCGACCAGGAGGCGGCGTGCGACGCACGCACGATGGCCGGGCGCGACGCCCGCACCCGCGCCGCTTACGCCCGCGTCATCGCCGCGTTCGCCGCGGGCGACCGGCTCGACTCCCGGCTTGGGCCGCGGATCGCGCTTGCCGCGCCGATGACGTGTCCGGTCCTGGGCGACAAATCGATCATCCACCGCTTGAGGAGCCTGACCATGACCGAGATTTCGCCCCGCCGCCGCCGCGCGGGCCTGTGGTTGCTCGCCGCCGGCACCGCGCTGGCGCTGCCCGCCACCGCGACGGTGGTCTATGCCGGGCAGGACGCACCCGACGCCCCGGTCGCTCCGGTCGCCCCGGTCGCGCCCGCGGCTCCCGCAGCACCGGCCGCGCCGACGCCGCCCAAGATGGTCAAGCGCGTGATGGTCATCCACGAGGACGCGGACGGCAAGCACGGCGACGCCAAGTTCGAGCGCAGGTTGGAGCGCGACGGCAAGACCATCGTGCTCAAGAGCGACCGCGAGATCAGCGACGCCGAGCTCGAAGCCAAGCTCGCCAAGCTCGAGGCCGAGCTGCCGCGGATCGAGGCGCTGCGCGAGGGCGTGATGGTCGACGAAGCGGGCGGCAAGCGCACGTTCGTGATCCGCCGCAAGCTCGGCGAAGGCGAGGGCAAGGACCACGAGGCGCACGAGTTCATGCTCCGCCGCGGCCCCGGCGAGGGCGGCGCGGTGCACGCGATCCGGCTCGGCGGCGCGGCCTGCCAGGACGGCGAGAGCGCGACCGCCGAGGCCGAGGCCGACGAGGGCGGCAAGAAACAGAAGGTCAAGATCCGCGTGTGCAGCGTCGGCGAAGGGCGCGGCGATGCGATCCGGGGCCTGCGCGAGGCGCGGGCGCGGCTCGCCGACGACGGACAGCTCTCGGCCGAGACGCGTGCGCGAATCCTCTCGCAGCTCGACGAGGCGATCGCGAAAGTGGAGCGCGGCGACAAGTGACCGATCGCCCCTGAAAGGGCCCGGGTCGGGCCTTTTCAGCGCGATCTCAGCGTTTGCTCATGCCCCTCACCGCCGGCCCGGCTATCCTGACCGCTCGATGACGATTCGGGAGCGACGGGCATGGCGGTCAAATTGAGCACGGCGGGCGAACGCACGCCGGGAATGAAGCTGCTGCTGGTCGCGCTGGTCGGCGCCGTCCTCGTAGTCCCGCTGCTGCTGGTCTACGCGCTGGTTTACGACCGCAAGTCGCAGTCGGAGACCGCGCGCGCCACGATCACCCAGGGGTGGGGCGGCGAACAGACGATCGCCGGCCCGGTCGTGGTGATCCCCTATCGCGACACCCAGGTCGAGACCAGCGACGAGAACGGCCTGCGCATCCAGCGCAGCGTCGACGTGATCCGCGAGCTTTACCTGTCGCCGCTCGCGCACAGCGCGGTCACCCGGCTCGCGCCCGAACGGCGTCGCAAGTCGATTTACGAAAGCGTGCTTTACGACGCGACGGTCAGCGGCAAGGCCCGCTTCGCCTTGCCCGCCGACCTCGCGCGGTTCGGCGTCGCGCGCGAGGCGCTGCTGCTCGACCGCGCCGAGCTGCGCTTCGGCGTGTCCGACGCGCGCGGACTGCGCCCGGGCAGCACGGTCACGGCCGACGGTGAAGCGCTGACCCAGCAACCGGGCAAGGGGCTCGCCGCGACCGGCGGCGCGGGGTTCTTCGCGTTCGTCGCGTGGGACGGCGCCGCGCCGCTCGAGGTCGCCTATAGCTATGGGCTGCGCGGCAGCGGGCAGCTCGCGCTGGTTCCGCGCGGGGGCAGCACGCGCTGGCAGATCGCGTCGCGCTGGCCGCACCCGAGCTTCGCCGGCAGCTTCTTGCCCGACAGCTCGAACGTGACCGACGCCGGGTTCGAGGCGACCTATTCGGTCGACAAGCTCGCGCTCGGCCAGGCGCCGGTGATGACCGACGACCCCGGACCGCCGATCCCCTCGCGCCCGGGCGGCGTCGAAATCGCCCCCACCATGACCGATGCCGCAAGCGCAACGGGCCCGAGCCGTGCGCTCGTCGTCGCGCTGATCGAGCCGGTCGACCTCTACAGCCAGGTCGATCGCGCGGTGAAATACGGCTTCCTGTTCATCGGCTTCACCTTCCTCGCGTTCCTGATGTTCGACCTCGTCGGCGGGGCGCGGGTGGCTCCGGCCGAATACCTGCTGACCGGGGCCGGGCTGGTGCTGTTCTTCGTCCTGCTGCTCGCATTCGCCGAAGTGATCGGCTTCACCGCCGCCTACCTCCTCGCCAGCGCGGCGATCATCGGTCTGCTCACCGCCTACAGCGCCGCGGTGCTCGACAGTTGGCGCCGCGCACGGT
>DATLDS010000030.1:0-18931 GCA_035525735.1 Novosphingobium sp. | reverse complement strand
CTGGACCTCGATTGGGACGGCCACGAATACTACCAGTCGCAGTTCTGGGCCCGCCACGCGGAAGTCGCGCATGAGCTGGTCGCGCGCGGCCATGCCTACCGCTGCTGGATGAGCCAGGACGAGCTGGCCCAGCAGCGCGAGCGGGCGCAGGCGGAGCGCCGGCCGTTCCGCATCGACAGCCCGTGGCGCGACACCGCGAGCGAGGGCAGCGGCCCTTACGTCGTCCGCCTCAAGGCCCCGCGTGACGGCGAAACCGCGATCGAGGACCAGGTCCAGGGCCGCGTCACGGTCCAAAACGCCGAGCTCGACGACTTCATCCTGCTGCGCTCCGACGGAACCCCGACTTACATGCTCGCTGTGGTGGTCGACGACCACGACATGGGCGTGACCCACGTGATCCGCGGCGACGATCATCTCAACAACGCATTCCGCCAGCTCGCCATCGTCCGCGGCATGGGCTGGCCCGAGCCGATCTACGCCCACGTGCCGCTGATCCACGGATCGGACGGCGCCAAGCTTTCCAAGCGCCACGGAGCGACCGGGGTCGAGGCCTACCGCGACGAGCTCGGGATCCTGCCCGAAGCGCTGTTCAACTACCTGCTGCGGCTCGGCTGGGGCTCGGGCGACCGCGAGACGATCTCGCGCGACGAGGCGGTCGCGCTGTTCGATCTCGCCGGGGTGGGCAAGAGCCCGTCGCGGTTCGACACCAAGAAGCTGCTCAGCCTCAACGCGCATTACATCCGCGAGGCGGACCCCGCGCGGCTGGCTGCGCTGGTCGCGCCGCGCCTCGGCGCCATCGCGCTGGAATTCGCACCCGACAGCGACCGCATTCTGCTCGAAAAGGCGATGCCCGAGCTTCAGCCGCGCGCGCAGGATCTCGACGAGCTGGCGCGCGGTGCGGCGTTCCTGTTCGCTCGCCGCCCGCTCGCGCTCGACGCCAAGGCGGAGGCGCTTCTCACCCCCGACGCCCGCACCCTGCTGGCCGAGCTCGAGGCCGTTCTGGCGCAGGAAAATGACTGGACAACGAGCGGCCTCGAAGCCACTCTGAAGGCACAAGCGGAACAGCGCGGCCTGGGTCTGGGCAAGCTCGCGCAGCCGCTCCGCGCGGCGCTGACGGGGCAGACGACATCGCCGGGCATTTTCGACGTGCTGGCGCTTTTGGGCCGCGACGAAGCGCTCGCGCGAATTCGCGATCAGCTCGCGCCGGCAACGAGCGACAAGGGCAAGGCTTAGCAGGAGGGCATGGAGGTGAGCGACAAGACGGCGACTCTGGTCGCGGACAACAAGAGCGTCGAGCTGCCCGTGCGCGGCGGCTCGATCGGCCCCGACGTGATCGACATCCGCAAGATGTACGGCCAGACCGGGATGTTCACGTACGATCCCGGCTTCACCTCGACCGCGAGCTGCGACAGCGCGATCACCTACATCGACGGCGACGAGGGCGTGTTGCTCCACGGCGGCTATCCGATCGGCCAGCTCGCCGAAAATTCGAGCTTCATGGAAGTCAGCTACCTGCTGCTCAACGGCGAGCTGCCGTCGCAGGCTGAGCTCGACAAGTTCAGCCGCACGATCTGCCGCCACACGATGCTGCACGAGCAGCTGATGCAGTTCTACCGCGGTTTCCGCCGCGATGGACACCCGATGGCGATCATGTGCGGCGTGGTCGGCGCGCTCAGCGCGTTCTACCACGATTCGACCGACATCGCCGATCCCGACCACCGCAAGATCAGCAGCCACCGCCTGATCGCCAAGATGCCGACGATCGCCGCCGCGGCGTACAAGTATTCGATCGGCCAGCCGTTCGTCTATCCCGACAACACGCTGTCCTACACCGGCAATTTCCTGCGGATGACGTTCGGCGTCCCGGCCGAAAAGTACGAGGTCAACCCGGTGGTCGAGCGCGCGCTCGACCGGATATTCATCCTCCACGCCGATCACGAGCAGAACGCTTCGACCTCGACCGTGCGGCTCGCCGGCTCGTCGGGGGCGAACCCGTTCGCGTGCATCGCCGCGGGCATCGCCTGCCTGTGGGGGCCGGCGCACGGCGGCGCCAACGAGGCCGCGCTCAACATGCTCCACGAGATCGGCACGCCCGACAAGATTCCGCACTACATCGAGCGCGCCAAGAACAAGGACGATCCGTTCCGGCTGATGGGCTTCGGCCACCGTGTCTACAAGAACTACGATCCGCGCGCGACGGTGATGCAGCAGACCGTGCGCGAGGTGTTCGAGTCGCTGAAGGTCAGCGATCCGGTGTTCGAGGTGGCGATCCAGCTCGAGGAGATGGCGCTCAACGACGACTATTTCATCGAGAAGAAGCTGTTCCCCAACGTCGATTTCTACTCGGGCGTGATCCTCTCGGCAATCGGCTTCCCGACGACGATGTTCACCGCGCTGTTCGCGCTCGCGCGGACGGTCGGATGGGTCGCGCAGTGGAACGAGATGATCTCCGATCCCGGCCAGAAGATCGGCCGCCCGCGCCAGCTCTATACCGGGCCGACGCAGCGCGATTACGTCCCGGTGGAGAAACGCTGATGCGCGTCGTCCTCCAGATTCTCGGCCTGCTGCTGATCCTCAGCGGCGGACTGTGGGCGCTTCAGGGCGCGGGGCTGGTGATGTGGCCGGCCGAAAGCTTCATGCTCGCGCAGCGCCAGTGGGTGCTTTACGGGCTGATCACCGTCGGAATCGGCGCCGCGCTGCTGTGGTGGGCGCGGCGGCGGCCGGCCTGAGCTGACGGCGAGCTCAGCTCGCTGACGGCAGCTCGAGCGTAAACCGCGCGCCTTCGCCGGGCCGGCCCTCGACCCGCAAGTCGCCGTGCATCGCTCGCGCGAGTCGGCGCGAGATGTACAAGCCCAGCCCGCTGCCGCCGTCGCCGCTGCGGCCAAGCCGCTCGAACTTGTCGAACACCCGGGTCTGCTGCTCGTCGGTCAGCCCGACGCCCTGGTCGGCCACGGTGACCGCCGCGCGCTCGCCGTCTCGGGCAGCGCGCAGCCGCACGGTCGAGCCTTCGGGGGCATAGCGCAGCGCGTTACCGAGCAGGTTGAGCAGCACCTGAAGGACGCGGCGGTAATCGCCGCGCGCGGACAGGCTTTGGCCTTCGCCCGGCGCGATCACGGTGATCGAACGCTCGCGCGCCCGCACCCCGAGGATGCCGGCGGCGCGGCGCGCCGCATCGGCGAGGTCGAGCGGTTCGAGCGCGAGCGTGAAATCCGCCGCCTCGATCGCCTCGAGGTCGGCGAGGTCCTCGACCAGGCCTGACAGGTGACGCGCGGCGTCGGCAATGTCGCCCGCGTAGCCGGCGTACTCTTCGGCGAGCGGCCCGGCGAGGCGCGTGCGAATGGATTCGGCGTTGGCGATGATCCGCGCGACCGGCTGGCGCAGCACCGGCGCGAGATCGCGGCCGAGCAGCCCGTCCAGCGCGTCGGCCGCCTCGTTCGTTTCGATGTCCGCGGCGGGAAGCTCGTCGAGCTCGACCGGAACCAGGTAGAGGTCGAAGCCCGAGATCGACCCACCCGCGCCGGTCTGCGGCAAGATTCGCGCCTGCCAGCGCGCGTCGCCATCCTCGCCGGTTCCCGGGGCGGAGACTTCGGCGCCGTCGAGCAGGCGCCAGTGCAACGGCTGGCGGTGCGTGCTCCCGGCGACCGCGACGAAATCGGTCCACGGCCGTCCGGCCCCCTCGGTCATGGCCGCGGCCACGCTGGCGAGCGGCTCGCTCCACCGGCTCACCGCAAGCACCGCCTGGCGCGGATCGAGCCGGGCGTGAAGCTCGGCCAGTTGCGCCGCGATGCCGGCCTGGTCGCCGTTCTCGACCACGGGCGCCTCGAGCGGCGATGCGCGCCAGTGGCTCAGCGCGATGCCCGAACCCTCGTCGTCGGGCGTGACCTCGACCCACGCGCTGATCGCGTGCGCGTCGTCCTGAGCGTGAAGCGTCCGGGCGAGCTTGAGCCGCGAGCGCCCGGCCTGGCGGACCAGCTCGAGCAGCGCGGGGATCGCGACGATCCCGGGAATCTCGCCGCCGCACGCACGCTGGAGCGCCGCGAGCGGCTCGTCGGCGCTGAGCAGCCGCGCCTGGCGGTCGCTGCGCCCGCGCGCGACGATCACGGCGGCGGAGGTCATCGCCTCAGAATTCCCCCAACAACGCGGCGGCGCGGTCGGGGCTGAGCCCGACCCACGCTTCGGGCAGCGCCGCGTCGGGATGGAGCGCGAGGAAATTCCGCTCGATCGCCGCGCGACCGAGCCCGCAGGCGGTGAGCGCGAGCACCAGCCGCGGCGCCTGGCTCTCGGTCAGCGACAGCACCGCGCTGTCGCGGTCGAGCCCTGCGCCGAGCGCGAGAGCGCTGGCGAACAGCGCGACCCCGGCGTGCTCGAGATCGAACGCGTCGGTCGTCACGGCGCGGCCAAGCAGCTCGAGCCGGTTACGAGACGGATCATGGTCGGCGCGGACTTGGGGCTGGTCGGAGCTGGCGCAGGCGCGCATGACGATCAGCGCGGCGTGAAGCAGGTCGCCGGGCAGTTCGCCCAGCGGCAACTCGCCGCGGCGCTGCGCCTGGCCGAAGCGGGCCTGCGCGGCGACCAGCTGGTTCGCGGCATCGGGCTCGGGCGACGCCATCAGCGCTTCGAGCAACGGCGGGATCACCGGGTCGAGCGACAGCCGCTCGGCGAGCCGGTCCGCGACTTGCGCCTCGAGCGCCAGCGCGTGGACGTGCGCGAGCAACGCTGCGTGGCCGCCAAGTGCCTCGGCGAGCGCGGCGGCGAGCGCCTCGCGGTTGCCATCGTCGTCCGCCAGCTGGCGCGCCAGGTCGTGCAGCATCGCGCCGACCTGTGCGATCGTCCGATCGCTGAGCAGCTCGTCCCGATCGGTCGCCAACAAGTGTCGCAACGCCGGCTGCGCGCCCGCCAGCGCACGATCGGCGTCGGCCAACGCATCGCGCAGCCGCGCTTCGGCCGCGGCCTCGTCGGGCAAGGAAACCGCCGGGTTTACCATCGCGGGAGCCATAACGCCGCGTGGTTAAGGCGGCGTTAGCCGCTCGGGCGAAGGTTCTTCGCTCGCGGTGCCGTCGTGCGCCGCCGCGAGCGCGCCCGCGAGCAGGATCAGCCCCGCGGCCATCAGCGCCAGGTCGAACACCTCGCTGAGACTCGCCGCGGCGAGCGCGAGGCTGGCGAGCAGGCGGTCGTCGAACCACGAGGCCCAACGCCGCCGGGCGAATGCCCGGGGCACGAGGCGGAGCAGGCCGAAGGTCGTCAGCGCGGCGAACGCGCCGATCAGCAAGGCGTCCTCGGCGGGCGCGTCGCGGGTGAACCGCCAGGTCGCGGCGAGCACGAAGCCGGCGTCGAGCAGCCACCCGAACAGCGCTTCGGGGCGCAGCCATCCGCGCCGCCGACCGGTGGTCGCGCGGTCGATCCGGCCGAGCAACGCCGCCGCGCGGCGCACCAGCCAAGCGAGCCCGAGCAGCACGAAACCCGCGCTGGGCGCGCCGAACCAGGCCAAGCCGAGCCCGAGCATCGCGACGATTCCCGCACCGGCCGCGATCAGCGGCGGCCGCGTCCCCGCGTGAAGCAGCGCCGGACCGAGCCGTTCGACCAGCCGCGCCGAAATCCATGCGCCCGGCCCGCCGCTCGCCCCCGATTCCGCGCCAGCGGTGTGCAGCCGCAGCCAGCGCGGCTCGAGCCGGTGCGCTTCGGCCTCCGAGCGAATCAGCGCCCAGCGCCCGTCGTCGATCAGCGCCTGCGGCAGCACCACCTGGCGAAGGCCCGCCTGGACCGCGATCCGAAGCAGCGCGGAAACCGGGTTCCAGTCGCCGGGCAGCTCGGCGAGGTTGGCGGCGAGCCGGCCCGGAAGCCGCATCGCCCCGCCTCCTGCGTGATTGAGGTCGATCCGTTCGTAGCCCGCGGCGATTCCGCTTTCGACCGGCTGGACGAGCAGGCCCGGGCGAGTCCCGACCAGGCCGCGCAGCGTCGCGGCGGGGGCGATCAGGCCGTCGGCGATCACCAGCATCTCGTCGTCGGGCTTGACCATGCGCGCCACCGCGCGGCCGTCGGCGGCGACCTGGAAGCTCGCCCCACCGCGCTCGGCGACGTGCTGGAGCGCGATCAGCTCGCCCGGAAGGCCTTCGGCGAGGCAGATCACGCGTTCGCAGCCTAGCGCGAGCGCGACGCTCAGCTGGTGCTGGACCAGGCTGCGCCCGCCCAGCCGCAACAGCCCGCGCGGGGTGGCCGGATCGTCGACGCTGGGCTCGAGAGTGGACAGCAAGGCGACTTGCACAAGGCGCGCGTCTTGCCGCAATCGGCCGGCATTGCCAAGCGCGGCGGCGGCTTCAAAGGATCAGCGCGAGCTCGTCGAGGTGATGCTGGAGGCGGCGCACCACGGTCGGCTCGCCCGGCGCGGCGTCGACCGCTTCCTCGGCCAGCGCGAGCAGCGTCTCGGCATGAAAGCTCGAGGCGAGGCCCTTGAGCCGCATCGCCGCCATCCGCCAGTTGCCGTCGCAACGCGAGCGCCGCAGCAAGTCGAGCTGACGCGCGGCGCTGTCGAGGAACGCGGCGCGAAGCTCGAGGAACAGCGCGGCGTCGCCGTCCGCCGCCGCCGCGATCGTCGCATCGAGAGCGCCGCCTTCGTAAGCCATTTCCGCCACCTAGCGCACGAAAGTTAAGCCGGGGTTTAACCATGATTCGTTTGTGGTATCCTCATCCCATGACCGGGAGCCCACGCATCGTCCCGCTCGAAGCCGGCACGGCCGGCGACGACGGCGTCCTCGAACTCGACCAGGCTTTCGAGGAAAGCCCGGGCTGGATCGCGCGCGGCGACGAATACAGCGAAGCGCCGCCTTGGGAGGACGAGCCCGCGCGCGTCTCGCGCTGGGCCGAATGGGCTCCAACGCTGCTCGCGCTGGCGGTCGTCGCCGCGTGGTCGGGTTTCTTCGCTTGGGCCAACTTCGCCGCGATGCGCGCCGGCGCGGCGCCCGCGCAATGGGCCGACTGGCTGGTCGCGTGGTCGGTACCGGTGCTGGTCGTGCTCGCCGCGCTGCTCTTGCTGGCGCGGACCAGCCGGCGCGAAGCGGTGCGCTTCACCGACATTGCGCACGCGCTGCGCGACGAATCGGCGCAGCTCGAAACGCGGCTCGTGACGGTCAACGGCGAGCTTTCGCTCGCGCGCGAGTTCGTCGCCGCGCAAAGCCGCGACCTCGAATCGCTCGGCCGCCTCGCGACCGAGCGGCTCTCGGCCAACGCCGACCGCCTGGCCTCGCTGATCCATACCAACAGCGCGCAAATCGAGGCGATCGGCACCGTCTCGGGCAACGCGCTCGAGAACATGGACAAGCTGCGCGGGCAGCTCCCGGTGATCGCCAACGCGGCCAAGGACGTCACCAACAACATCGGCAACGCCGGGCGCGCCGCGCACGCGCAGCTCGAGGACATGGTCGCCGGGTTCCATCGGCTCAACGACTTCGGCCAGGCAAGCGAGCGCCACGTCGCGACGATGCGCGAGACGGTGAGCGCCACGGTCGACGAGTTCACCCGCCAGGCCGAGCTGATGGGCGAGATCGCGGCGCAGCGCTTCGCCGCGCTCGCCGACGAGGGCGAGAAGTTTCGCCAAAAGCTCGACGGCGACGAGATCGCTGTGCTCACCGCGATCCGCGCGCGCGCCGGTGCGCTCGGCGAGGAACTGGAGACAGCGCGCGCCGAAGCCGAACGCCGCGAAGCCGAGGGCGCCGAAGCGCTCGCCGCGCGCATGGCGACGCTGCGCGACGAAGGCGGAACGCTTTCCGCTGCGCTGCGCGAAGGCGAGGACGGCGCGATTCTGGCGTGGCGCGGTCATGTCGCCGCGCTGACCGAGCAGGCGCGCGCCGCCTGGGCCGAGATCGCCCGCCTGGACGAGGAAGCCGTCGCCGCCGCGACCGCGCGGCTCGGCGAGCTGACCGCGTCGTCCACCGAGCTTCACGCCGAGATGGCGGCGCACTCGGCCGACCTCGGCGGCGAGATCATGAGCCGCCGCGCCGAGCTGGAGATCGCCGGGCGCAGCGCGATCGAGGCGTTGCGCAGCCGCTTCGGCGAGATCGATGCGGCCATCCAGGCGCAGCGTGAGCGCCACCTCACCCAATCGCGCGAGATCGCCGAGCACGCCGACGCGGTCGGGCTGCGCCTGGGCGAATTCGCCGCGACGCTCGGCACGCTCGGCGCGCACGGTGACGAAGTCTCGGGCAAGCTTGAGCACGGCATCGCTCTGCTCACCGAAAAGCTGTCCGCAAGTCGCGATGCGCTGAACGGAACCGACGGCGCGATCGCCGAGCTGACCGAAGGCAGCGTGCGGCTGCTCGAGCTGGTCCGCGCCAGCGCCGAGCAGGCGCGCGAGCAGCTGCCACAAGCGCTCGCCGGGGCTGAAGAACGCCTCGCCGGGATCGACGCACGCGTACTCGCGCTGCGCGACGCGCTGGGCGAAGCGGGGAGCAGCGGCCAGGCGCTGTCCGAACACGTCGCCGCGGCGGCGGGCGGGCTGAGCGAGGCCAGCGGCGAGCTTGCCGCGCTCCACGGCGCGCTCGAGGAGAAGAGCCTTGCGCACCAGTCGCGGATCGCGGCGATCCGCGAGGAAATCGCGCAAGCGCGCAGCGAGAGCGACGCGCTCGCCAGCCACGTCCAGTCGACGCTCCAGTCGGCGATCGACCGCCTGGCGATCGCCGCGCGCGAGACCGCCACCGGCATCGCCGGCGAGAGCGACGCCGCGATCGACGCGGTCGCCGCGCGGCTCGGCGAGATGAGCGCGGGCGCGATCGAGCAAGCGATGGCGGGACAGACCGAGCGTGTGATCGGCGAGCTCGAGGCCGCGGTGGCCAAAGCCGCGGGCGCGAGCCGCGAAGCCGCGCTGCAGATGCGTGACCAGCTCGCCCGGGTCGACGAGCTCGCGGGCAACCTCGAACGCCGCGTCAACCATGCCCGCGCCCGCGCCGAGGAGCAAGTCGACAGCGATTTCGCGCGGCGCGTCGCGCTGATCACCGAGTCGCTCAATTCGGCTGCGATCGACATCGCCAAGGCGCTGTCGAGCGACGTCACCGACACCGCGTGGGCGTCCTATCTGCGCGGCGACCGCGGGATATTCACCCGCCGCGCGGTGGCGCTGCTCGACGGCACCGAGGCGCGCGCGGTCGCCCAACATTACGAGGCCGACCGCGATTTCCGCGAAAACGTCAATCACTACATCCACGATTTCGAGGCGATGCTGCGCAACCTGCTCTCGACCCGCGACGGCAACGCGCTGGGCGTGACGCTGCTCAGCTCGGACATGGGCAAGCTCTACGTCGCGCTTGCCCAAGGGATCGAGCGGATCAGGGGTTAGCCCGGCTCGCGGGCGGCTCGAGCCAGACGAACGCCTCCTCGCCGATCCAGCCCGCGACGTAATTCGCGTAGAACAGCCCGAACGCCAGCGCCGCGACAAGCGTGGTGACGAGCGCAGCGCGGCGCAGGTCGAATTTCGCCGGCGCCCCGTCGGACTGGCCCGGGACGAGCGGATCGCCCGTCTCGTGATGACTGCGCACCCCGAACGGGAGCACGACGAACAGGCTCATCACCCAAAACAGGGTGTAGATCGCAAGGATCGAGGTCCAGCGCATCTACACCCCTCCCGCTTGCGGGAGGGGGACCCCGGCAGAAGCTGACACAGTCCGCATCAACCCTCGCGCAGCATGACCTGGACGACCGGCTTCTTGCCCGACCAGCGCTGCGCGGCGCGCCGCGCGGCGAGCCGCACCGCCTCGCGGATCGCCTCGCGGTCGGCGCGCTTGTTGGCCTTGAGGTCGCGCACCGCGCGTTCGACGTCGGCTTTCGCCTCGGCCACGAAAGCATCCATGTCCTCGTCGAGCGGCAAGCCCGAAGCCGCGATCTCGATCCACGCAACGCCCTTGCCGCTGCCTCCCACGGCCAGGGCCACCGAGACCAGCGCGTTCGCCGCCATCCGCCGCCGCGCGACCATCGCCTCGCCGTCGGCGGGGATGATGATGTCGCCGTCGAGCAGCAGCCGCCCGGCGCGGGTCCGCGCGACGATCCCCGGCTTGCCCGGGGCGAGGCGGACGATGTCGCCGTTCTGCTGGACCACGGCGTGGGGAATGCCCTCTTCGAGCCCCAACCGGCCCTGCTCGCGCATATGGCGCATCTCGCCGTGGACGGGGACGAGGATTTCGGGGTTGATCCAGCTGTAAAGCGCCTGGAGCTCGGGCTTGCCCGGGTGGCCGGAGACGTGGATGTGGCTCTGGCGGTCGGTGACGATGTCGATCCCCCGCGCGGCGAGGCTGTTCTGGATGCGCCCGATCGCGATCTCGTTGCCGGGAATCTGGCGGCTCGAGAACAACACGACATCGCCCGCGACGAGCCCGATCGGGTGCTGCTCGGCGGCGATCCGGGCGAGCGCGGCGCGGGCCTCGCCCTGCCCGCCGGTGGCGAGGATCATCACCTCGCCGCGCGGCAGGTCCATCGCCTCCTCGAAGCTGACCCGCTCGGGCAGGTCGAGCAGGTAACCGGTGGTCTGCGCCGCCTTGATGATCCGGTCGAGCGAGCGCCCGGCGACGCACAGCCGCCGTCCGGTAGCGGCGGCGACTTCGGCGAGCGTCTGGAGCCGCGCGACGTTCGAGGCGAACGTCGTGACCAGCACGCGCTTGCCCGTGAGGCCGCCGACGGTCTCGAGCAGCCCCTCGCGCACCGCGCCTTCGGAGCCCGACGGCTCGGGATTGAACACGTTGGTCGAATCGCAGACCAGCGCGAGCACGCCCTCGTCGCCGATCGCGGTGAGCTCGGCGGCGCTGGTCGGCAGGCCGATCTGCGGCTCCTCGTCGAGTTTCCAGTCGCCGGTGTGGAATATCCGGCCGTAAGGAGTCTCGATCAGCAACGCGTTGCCCTCGGCGATCGAGTGCGCGAGCGGGATGTACTCGATGTCGAACGGGCCGAGGCTGAGCGAGCCCTCGTTCTCGATCACGATCAGCTCGACCTGGTCGAGCAGACCGGCTTCGGCGAGCTTGTCGCGCACCAGGTAGGCGGTGAACGGGGTGGCGTAGAGCGGGACGCCGAGCTCGGCGGCGAAAGAAGGCACCGCACCGATGTGGTCCTCGTGCGCGTGAGTGAGGACGATGCCGAGGAGGTCGTCGGCGCGTTCCTCGATGAACGCGAGGTCGGCGAAGACCAGGTCGACCCCGGGGTAATGCGGATCGGCGAAGGTCATCCCCAGGTCGACCATCAGCCACTTGCCGTCGCAGCCGTAGAGGTTGACGTTCATCCCGATCTCACCCGACCCGCCGAGCGCGAGGAACAGCAGCTCGTTGCCCGGGGTCACGAGACTCCGGCCCGCTCGGCGAGGATCGCCAGGCCCATCAGCGTGAGGTCGGGGTCGACGTGGTCGAAGATCGTGGTGTGCTGGTCGAACAATACCGCGAGCCCGCCGGTGGCGATGACCTTGGCCGGGCGCCCGATCTCGGCGCGCATCCGCGCGATCAGCCCTTCCATCATCGCGACGTAGCCCCAGAACACGCCGATGGTCATCTGGTCCTCGGTGTTGCGGCCCATCACCGAGTTGGTCCGCGGCTTCTCGATCGCGATGCGCGGCAATTTCGCGGCGGCGTTGACCAGCGCGTCGAGGCTGAGGTTGATCCCCGGCGCGATGATCCCGCCCTTGTATGCGCCGGTGAAGTCGATTGCGTCGAACGTCGTCGCGGTGCCAAAATCGACGACGATGAGATCGCCGGCATGCGCCTCGTGCGCCGCAATCGCGTTGACCGCGCGGTCGGCGCCGAGCGAGCGCGGCTCGTCGACATCGGCGGTGAAGCCCCATTCGACCGGCGGCTGGCCGGCGATAAGCGGGGTCAGACCAAAGTATTTGTTCGCGAGCACATCGAGGTTGTGAAGCGCGCGCGGGACGACGGTCGAGACGATGATCGCGGTCACGTCGTCGCGCTCGACGCCTTCCAGCGCCATCAACTGGAGCAGCCACACCGCATACTCGTCGGCGGTGCGGCGCGGGTCGGTGGCGACACGCCAGCGCGCCTTGATGACGCGGCCCTCCACGATCGCGAACACGACGTTGGTGTTGCCGACATCAATCGCCAGAATCATGCCTTGCCCACCATCTCGACGTCGCCGGCGTGGATAGGCCGCACGGTCCCGTCCGCCAAGCGGAGATGGAGCGCGCCGTCGTCGCCGAGCCCGGCGAATGCGCCGATAGAGCCAGCCGCCACCAGCGGCGTGCCCAGTGGATGCGCGCGCGCCAGCCACGCCTCGCGCAGCGCGGGCCACTCGCCCCCGTGCCAGCGCGCGAGCACCGCGGCGAAGCTCGCGGCGAGCGCTTCGGCGAAGCTGTCGACATCAACCTCCATCCCGAGGTCGGCGAGCGCGACGGTCGCGCGGTCGGCCACGGCCGGCGCCTGGGCGAGGTTGATCCCAATCCCGACCACGACCCGCTCGTCCTGGCGTTCGAGCAGGACACCGCCGAGCTTGGCGCCCGCGACGAGCAAGTCGTTGGGCCACTTGAGAATGAGGCCGGGGATGTCGCCCAGCGCGCTGTGCGCGGCTAGGCCCGTCACCAGCGCCAGCGTCTGCGCGGGCGCGTCGTCGGGTCGCAGCGCGACGACGGTCGAGCCCATGAAGTTGCCCGCGCCGTCGCGCCACGCCCGCCCCGCGCGTCCGCGTCCCGCGCTTTGGCGGCGCGCGACCAGCCAGTCGCCTTCGCCGGCCGACGGATCGGCGAGGAGATCCGCGTTGGTCGAGCCGGTTTCGGGGACGGAGCGGATCAAGCCAATGCGTTCCGGCGCTCAGGAACAGCGCGGCCGCCGCGTTGCCCGCCAGCCAGTCGAGCCAGCGCGTGAGCAGGTAGCCGAGCGGCGAGATCGCCAGCGTCGTCAGCGCGAGCAGCGCCGAATGCGCGAGATCGCCCTTCCCGCGCACCCGGTCGGCCGCGTCGTCGAAGTACATCACCTTGACGATCTTGATGTAGTAGAACGCGCCGATCACGCTGGCGGCGATGCCGATCGCGGCGAGCGCGACCAGCCCGGCGTCGACCGCCGCCTTGAACACGACGAACTTGGCCCAGAACCCGAACAGCGGCGGGATGCCGGCGAGGCTGAACATCACGGCTGCCAGCGCTAGCGCCAGCCAGGGCCGCGTTTTTGATAATCCGGCGAGGTCGGCGATGGATTCGACCTGGTCGCCGTTTTCGTCGCGCAGGAGCAGGATTGCGACGAAGCCGGCGACCGTCATCGCGACGTAGATCGCCAGATAAACCAGCATCCCCGACGCGCCCGCCGGCGTGGCCGCGGCGAGGCCGATGAGGATGAAGCCGACATTGTTGATCGAGCTGTAGGCCATCAGGCGCTTGATGTTGGCTTGGCCGATCGCGCCCAATGCGCCGACCACGATCGAGAGCAGCGCGGCGAAGATCACGATCGGCTGCCACGCGCCGACTTGCCCGCCGAACGCGTCGAGCGCGACGCGCATCGTCAGCGCCATCGCCGCGACCTTGGGCGCGGTGGCGAAGAACTGGGTGACCGGGGTCGGCGCGCCTTCGTAGACGTCGGGGGTCCACATGTGGAACGGCGCCGCGGCGATCTTGAAGGCGAGGCCCGAGAGCACGAACACCACCCCGAACACCGCGCCCGTTGCCATCTCGCCGCTTAAGGCGGCGCGGATGCCCGCGAACGACGTGGTCCCGGTGAAGCCGTAGATCAGGCTCATCCCGAACAGCAGGATGCCGCTGGCGAGCGCGCCGAGCACGAAGTACTTGAGCCCCGCCTCGGCCGAGCGCTCGTCCTGGCGGAGCACCGCGGCGAGCACGTAAGACGACAAGCTGTTCAATTCGAGCCCGATGTACAGCGTGATCCAGTCGGTCGCCGAGACCATCAGCCCCGCGCCGAGCGCGGCGAACAGGATGAGCAGAGGAAACTCGGCGCGCATCGCCTTGAACCGATCGAAGAACGCGGGCGCGACGATCAGCGCGGCGCCCGCCGCGGCATAGATCAGCAGCTTAGCAAACGCGGCGAAGGCGTCGGCGCGGTACTGGCCGGTGAACGCTTGCGTGCCCGGTCCCATCGCCCCCTCGCCGCCGTCGGCGCACAGCGCGGGCGCGACGAGGAACCCGGCGGCGGCGAGCGCGGCGACCGAGAGGATCGAGACCCAACGCGCCGACTTGTCGCCGCCCCACGCCGCGATGAGCAGCAGGACCAGCCCGGCGAAGCTCAGGAGCTCCTCGGGCGCGATCAGCCACAGCGATTGCTCGAGGCCCATCAGTGCGTTTCCGCCCTGGCTGTCGTCCTGGCCGCGGCTAACCGCACTTGTGCGTCACCCGCGGGCCGCGCTTGCGCCAGCCGCGCGTCGAGAGCCGCGACGTCCTGGCGCATCGGTTTGAGAAAACTTTCGGGATAGACCCCCATCCACAGCACCACCGCGACGATCGCCGCCATCATCGCCCATTCGCGCTTGTCGAGGTCGGGCATCGCCGCTGCGTCAGCGTTGCGCTGCACGCCAAAGATCACCCGGGCGTAGAGATAGAGCATGTAGGCCGCGCCGAGGATGATGCCCGTCGTGCAGACCAGCGCGACCCAGCTCGACAGCCGGTAGATGCCCGCGAGGCTGAGGAACTCGCCGACGAAGCCGCTGGTCCCGGGCAAGCCGATGCTCGCCATGGTGAAGACCATGAAGAACAGCGCGTATTGCGGCATGTTGATCGAGAGCCCGCCGTAGCGCTCGATCTCGCGCGTATGCAGCCGATCGTAGATCACCCCGACCGAGAGGAACAGCGCCCCCGAGACCAGCCCGTGGCTGAGCATCACGATCATCGCGCCCTCGATCCCCTGGACATTGAACGCGAACAGCCCGGCGGTCACGATCGCCATGTGTGCGACGGAGGAATAGGCGATCAGCTTCTTCATGTCGTGCTGCGCCAGCGCGACCAGCGACGTGTAAACCACCGCGACCATGCTCAACGCGAAGATCAGCCAGGCGAGCTGCGCGCTCGCCTCGGGGAACATCGGCAGGCTGAAGCGGATGAAGCCATAGCCGCCGAGCTTGAGCAGCACGCCGGCGAGGATCACCGAGCCCGCGGTCGGCGCCTGGACGTGCGCGTCGGGCAACCAGGTGTGGAACGGCCACATCGGCATCTTGACCGCGAAGCTGGCAAAGAACGCCAGCCACAGCCAGGTCTGCGCCTCGGGCGGGAAGTCGTAGGCCATCAGCGTCGGGATGTCGGTGGTGCGCGCCTCGCTCACCATCCAGAACATCGCGATCAGCATCAGCACCGATCCGAGCAGCGTGTAGAGGAAGAACTTGTAGCTGGCGTAGATCCGGTCGGCCCCGCCCCACACCCCGATGATCAGGTACATCGGGATCAGCCCGGCCTCGAAGAAAATGTAGAACAGGAACAGGTCCTGCGCCGCGAACACGCCGAGCATGAGCGTTTCCATGACCAGGAACGCCGCCATGTATTCGCCGACCCGCGTCTCGATCGCGTGCCAGCTCGCGCCGATGCAGATCGGCATCAGGAACACGCTGAGCATGATCAGCATCAGCGCGATGCCGTCGATCCCGAGCGCCCATTGCATCCCGACGAACAAGTCGGCGCGCTCGGTGAACTGCCACTGTGCGCCGCCGACGTCGTAATTGGCCCACAGCACCACGCCGAGCGCGAGGTCGGCCAGCGTCGCGGCGAGCGCGATCCACCGCGCGGCCCTGGCGTCGACCAGCAGGCACGCGACCGCTCCGACCAGCGGGACCAGGAGCAGCAGGGAAAGGACGGGAAAGCCGCTCATCGCGCGATCGCCCAGCTGACCGCGCCGACCAGCCCGACGAGCATCACCAGCGCGTAGCTGTAGAGGTAGCCCGACTGGAGCCGAACCGCGCCGCGGCTGCCCTGCTGCACCGCCCAGGCGAGCCCGTTGGGCCCGAACCTGTCGATGATTCCGATGTCGCCCAGCTTCCAGAACTGGCGCCCGATCCAGAACGCCGGGCGGACGAAAATCGCGTGATACAGCTCGTCGAAGTACCACTTGTGGAACACGAAGCGGTAGAGCACGCCGAACTGATCGGTGAACGCCTTGGGCCAGCCGGGGTTGCGGATGTAAGCGCCGTACGCGATTCCCAGCCCCGCCAGCATCACCGCGAACGGCGCCCAGCGGATCGCGAGCGGCGCTTTGTGCATCGCGTGCATCAGGGGCTCGTCGAACGCGACCGCTCCGCGCCAGAACGCCTCGCCCGCTTCAGGCTCGACGAACGTGCCGTGCCAGACAAACCCGGCGAACACCGCGCCGAGGCTGAGCAGGCCGAGCGGGACCAGCATCGACCACGGGCTCTCGTGAGGATGATAGCCCGCGGTGCCGACAGGGTTGGAAACGTGTTCGCCGTGCGCGGCTTCTTCCGAGGGGTCCTCGTGCTCGTGATGGACCGCGTGCTGGATATGCTCCGATCCGGCCCAGCGCGGCTTGCCCCAGAACGTCAGGAACAACAGCCGCCACGAATAGAAGCTGGTCAGCAGCGCGGCGAAGATCCCGATCAGCGAGGCGAACTGCGACAGCTCGGTGCCGCGGACGAACGCCGCCTCGATGATCGCGTCCTTCGAATAGAACCCGGCGAAGCCGAATGCGCCGGCGATGCCCACCCCGGTGATCGCCAGCGTCCCCGCCAGCATCGCCCAGAAGGTCAGCGGGATTTCCTTCCGCAAGGCCCCGTAGAATCGCATGTCCTGCTCGTGGTGCATCGCGTGGATGACCGAGCCCGCGCCGAGGAACAGCAGCGCCTTGAAGAACGCGTGCGTGAACAGGTGAAACATCGCCGCGCCGTAAGCCCCGACGCCCGCGGCGATGAACATGTATCCGAGCTGCGAGCAGGTCGAATAAGCGATCACCCGCTTGATGTCCCACTGAGTGGTGCCGACCGTCGCAGCAAAGAAGCACGTCGCGGCGCCGATGAAGGTGACGAAGCTGAGCGCCGCCGGGCTGGTCTCGAACATCGGCGAGAGCCGGCAGACCATGAACACGCCGGCGGTGACCATCGTCGCGGCATGAATCAGCGCCGAAACCGGGGTCGGGCCCTCCATCGCGTCGGGCAGCCAGGTGTGCAGGCCGAGCTGCGCCGACTTGCCCATCGCGCCGATGAACAGCAGCACGCACAGCACCGTCATCGTGTCGAAGCGCCCGCCGAGGAAGCCGATCGTCGATCCCGCCATCGACGGCGCGGCGGCGAGGATCTCGGGGATCGAGGTCGTCCCGAACACCAGGAACGTCCCGAAGATGCCGAGCATGAAGCCAAGGTCGCCGACCCGGTTGACCACGAACGCCTTGATCGCGGCGGCGTTGGCGCTGGGCTTGCGGAACCAGAAGCCGATCAGGAGATAAGAGGCGAGGCCGACGCCTTCCCAGCCGAAGAACATCTGGACGAGGTTGTCGGCGGTCACCAGCATCAGCATCGCGAAAGTGAACAGGCTGAGATACGCGAAGAACCGCGGCTGGTCGGGATCCTCCTCCATGTAGCCCCACGAATAGATGTGGACGAGCGCCGAGACGGTGGTGATCACCACCAGCATCACCGCGGTCAGCGCGTCGACGCTGAGCACCCAGTCGAAGCTCAGCGCGCCCGAGCGGACCCATTGGAAGACCGGCGTCACGCTCGGCTCGGCGGTGCCGGCGACGAAGGCGAGGAAGATCGGCCACGACAGCGCCGCCGAGAGGAACAGCGCGCCGGTGGTCAGGCTCTTGACCAGCAGGTTGCCGAGCATCCGGTTGCCCAGCCCGCCGACCAGCGCCGCGAGCAACGGCGCGAAGACGATGATCTGAATCACGCCGCGCTCAGCCCCGCATCCGGTTGACGTCGTCGACCGCGATCGTCCCGCGGCCGCGGAAGTAGATCACCAGGATTGCCAGGCCTATGGCGGCCTCGCCCGCCGCCACGGTCAGCACGAACATCGCGAATATCTGCCCGGTGAGGTCACCGAGGAACGCGCTGAACGCGACCAGGTTGAGATTGACCGCGAGCAGGATCAGCTCGATCGCCATGAGGATGACGATCACGTTCTTGCGGTTGAGGAAGATCCCCAGCACGCCGAGCACGAACAGGATCGAGCTGACCACGACGTAATGCTCGACCCCGATCACAGCGTGACCCCCTGGCCGACTTCGGGTCGGGTGTTGCGCGTCGCTTCCTCGGGCCGGCGGGCGATCTGGCGGCGGATGTCCTGGCCGCGGCTGTCGGCGCGCTGGCGGTGCGTCAGCACGATCGCGCCGATCATCGCGACCAGCAGGATGATCCCCGCCGCCTCGAACAGGAACAGGTAGCGGCCATAGAGCAGCGCGCCGATCGCCTCGATGTTGCTCGTCGCGGCGAGCGGCGCGGCGCTGCCGTCGGCGCTCCCCAACCGTAGCGCGCCCGCGCGATAGGCGCCCAGCCCCAGCACCAGCTCGGCGACCAGCACCAGCGCGAGCGCCATCCCCAGCGGGAAGTTGCGGATGAACCCCGCGCGCAGCTCGGCGAAGTCGATGTCGAGCATCATCACCACGAACAGGAACAGCACCGCGACCGCACCGACGTAGACGATCACCAGCAGCATCGCGATGAACTCGGCTCCGACCAGCACCATCAGCCCCGCCGCGTTGAAGAACGCGGTGATCAGCCACAGCACCGAATGGACCGGGTTGCGGCTGAGGATCGTGAACGACCCCGCCGCGAGCAGCAGCACGGCGAACAGATAGAACGTCACGGCCTGAATCACGCGGCGCCCCTAGCGATACGGCGCATCGGCGGCAAGGTTAGCCGCGAGAGCGCGCTCCCACTTGTCCCCGTTGGCGAGCAGCTTGGCCTTGTCGTAAAGCAGCTCCTCGCGCGTTTCGGTGGCGTATTCGAAGTTCGGCCCCTCGACGATCGCGTCGACCGGGCAGGCTTCCTGGCACAGCCCGCAATAGATGCACTTCACCATGTCGATGTC
>DATLDS010000028.1:0-6594 GCA_035525735.1 Novosphingobium sp. | reverse complement strand
GCCCATCTCCGCCCGCGCTTTTTACTGTCCTACACCCTCCCGCCCGGCGCATGAGGGCGACTCGATGTCCGCCGCACCGACCTTGGCCCGACTGCCCCTCCACCCGCCGTTGGGGATAACATCCGCGCAACGCGCCGCCTTGTGCGCACGTCGGTTTGAACTCTGGACCGTGTCACATGTGTCAACCCTTCCCGCCGTTCGTCGCGTTTCGGCGGACCTTGCGGCGGCATTAACCATGCGTTCAGCGGGCCCGGCGTTCCCTCGCCCGGTATGGGCGATAGGGCGCGACTCCGGCCTCAGCCGGGCGCGGGAAGGACGTTTGGCTATGATCCAGCACATTCGCAAGTTCGCGCTGGCCGGCGCGCTGTTGGCCAGCCTGGCGCTCGCCGCGGCCCCGGCCGAGGCGCGGCACCGTTATTACTCGCGCCATCACGACCGCACCGGCACCGCGATCGCCGCGGGGGTGGTCGGGCTGGCGGTAGGCGCCGCGCTCGCCTCGGGCAGCCGCGACCGCTATTACGGCGGCTCGTATCACGACAGCGGCTATTACTACGACCGCGGCTATTACCCGCAGGCGTATTACCCGCGCTATCGCACGTCGTATTATTACCCGCGCTACCGGACGTATTACGACTACGACCGCTACGACCGCTATGAGCGCAAGCACCGCCGCTGGCATCGCCGCCACGGCTATTGAGCGCCGCGAATATCGAACGGGCGGCCCCGCGGAGCCGCCCCTTCTTTCCCGCCTGAGCCGCGCGGCCCCTTACCGCGCGGTCGGCAAGCAGGTTGGGGGCAAGGCCGTCAGAACTTGTAGATCGCGTTGACCCGGATCGCGTGGAAATCGAGGTCGCGGTCCGAGGGGTGGAAGTCGGTCGCGCCGAACTGGCGGATGAACGGGTTGGTCGCCGCCGCGGTGCCGCGCTCGATGTGGACGAAATAGTCCTCGTCGTCGTACTTCGAGTAGAGGTACTCGATCCCGACGCCGAGCCCTTGGGCGAGCGTGAATTCGACCCCGCCGCCCATCTGGTAGCCCCACGCGCGGTCGCCGCCGCGCTGGTCGAAGGTGTTGGCGGTGTTGGTGGTGGTGAAGTCGTGGTCGAGCTGCGCGTACGACGGGCCCCCGGTGACGTAGAACAGCCCGCTGCCGTCGGGGGTGAAGCCGAACCGCCCGCGCGCCGAGATCGCGTAGTCGAGCCCGCGCACGAAAGTGTAGCTCGCCGGGGTGGTGCTGAACGCGGACGTGCCGTCGTCGAGGTCGGTCTTCGAGCCTTCGAGCACCACGCCGACGACGAAATGGTCGGTCAGGTGCCCGTCCATGCCGACCTTGATCGCGTACTCGAGGTCATTGTCGTCCTTCTTGCACAGGCCGCCGACGATCGCGGCGTTGGCCTTGCCGTTGCAGAAGCCCGGGCTGAACGCGTTGGCGCCGGTGGTGGTGGTGACGGTGTCGCCGTAAACGCCGTCGCCGTTGATATCGAACAGCACGGTGTCGCGGCGGTCGTTGTTCTGGAACGCCGCGCCGATCGAGCCGGCGACGTAGAACCCGTCGTAGCTGGTGCGGGTGTCGTCCTGCGCGGCGGCGGGGCTGGCGGCCAGCGCCAGCGCCGCAGCGGCGGTGGCGAAGGCGGCAGTGCGGAATGTCGGCATCGAACGCGTTCCCTCGTTGAGCGCGCGGCGGCCGCGCGGCGTGTCGCTGCTAGGAAACCCCGGCGCCCGTCCCGGTTCCCGCGGACATACCTAGAATTACGTAAGTTGTGGCCGATCGGACACAGCCTCCGCGGCGGCATAGCCAACCGCGGCGCGGACGGCTATTCGCCGCGGCCATGTCCGGCCCGCCCGACCCTCCCGACGGTCCTTATGACGGCCTGCGCATCGCGCTGTTCAGCGGCAACTACAACTACGTGCGCGACGGCGCCAACCAGGCGCTCAACCGCCTGGTCGGCTACCTCCAGCGCGAGGGCGCGCAAGTCCGCGTCTACGCCCCCAAGGTCGCCAGCCCGGCGTTCGCCTCGATGGGCAAGCTGGTGGGCGTCCCGTCGATGCCGTTTCCGGGCCGCGCCGACTATCGCTTTCCGCTGGCGCTGAGCCCGCGCGTCCGCCGCGACCTCGCCGAGTTCGAGCCGCAGGTCATCCACGTCTCGAGCCCCGACTGGGTCGGGCATCGCGCGGTGAGCTGGGCGCGCGCGCGCAAGATCCCCATACTCGCCTCGGTCCACACGCGCTTCGAGACCTATCCGCGCTATTACGGCCTGGCGTTCCTCGAGCCGCTCCTGCTGGCGATGCTGCGCCGTTTCTACCGCCGCTGCGACGCGCTCGTCGCGCCGTCCGAATCGATGGCGCAAGTGCTGCGCGCGCAGCGCATGAACTACGACATCGGGATCTGGTCGCGCGGGGTCGACCGCGAGATCTTCTCGCCCGCGCGGCGCGACCTCGAATGGCGGTGCGCGCTGGGCATCGCCGACGGCGACGTCGCGATCGGCTTCCTCGGCCGGCTGGTGATGGAAAAGGGTCTCGACGTGTTCGCCGATTCGATCGACGAGCTGGCGCGGCGCGGCGTGAAGCACAAGGTCCTGGTGATCGGCGAGGGCCCGGCGCGCGAATGGTTCGAGGCGCGGCTGCCGCATGCGGTGTTCGCGGGGTTCCAGGCGGGCGCCGACCTCGGCCGCGCGGTCGCGGGGATGGACGTGCTGTTCAACCCCAGCGTCACCGAGACGTTCGGCAATGTCACGCTCGAGGCGATGGCGTGCGGCGTGCCGGTGGTCGCCGCGGCGGCGACGGGAAGCCTGAGCCTGGTCGACGACCGCGTCTCGGGCCGGCTGGTCGCGCCCGGCGCGATCCACGCCTTCGCCGAGGCGCTGCGCCGCTATGTCGAGGAGCCCGAGCTGCGCGCGCGCCACGGCGCGGCGGGCGCGCGCCGCGCCGACGACTTCGCCTGGGACGCGATCAACCGCGTGGTGGCGGAGACTTACTTGCGCCTCGTCCGTCAAAGGACGGGCGTGCGAGCCCAGGCTACTTGAGCCAGCCTTTGGCGAAGGCGCGGCGGCAATACCACCACAGCGCGGCGACGACGGCGATGATCACCAACGGCATCACCTTGCCCACCGCGCTCTCCATCCCCGCGGGCATCGGGTTGGCCAGCGCGGTGTAGCCCAGGCTGAGCACCGCGCCGACCAGCGAGACCGCGAACGCGGTGGCGGCGTGGCGTGAGCGCACCAGCATCAGCACCGACCCGAGCACCGAGCCCCACACCCCCAGACCCCAGCAAATCTGGCTCCACAGCGGGAAGCTGTCGATCCAGTCGAGCAGGGCCTGCGGATCGCCCATCTGGCCGAGGTATTCGCGGTTCTCGGTCCGCGTCATCAGATAGTCGTAAGCGCCGAAGCTGTTCCACAGCGCGCCGGCCACGGCGATGGCCCAGTAGCTTGCCGGCGCGCGCTGCGATGTGTCGGTGGCGTAAATGGTATCGGTCACGGTTCCCCTCCCCTGCAATGCGATCTCAGCGCAGCACATCCGCCGCGCGCATCTTGGCGGCATACCACCCGAAGAACGCGACCGCGGCGAGGATCACCGCGGGCAGCACCGGGGTCGGGACGATTCCCGCCGAGAACTGCCAGCCGAAGCTGACCACCGCGCTGACCAGCGAGACGACGAACGCGGTGACCGCATGGCGCGAACGCATCAGCAGCAGGACCGAGCCCGCGAACGAGCCCCACACCCCCAGCGCCCAGGCGGCGGTCGCCCACACCGGGGCGCTGTCGATCCCCGGGATCGGCGGCGTCATGCCGAGCTGGTAAGCGGTGTAGTCGTACGCGCCGTAGCCGTTCCACAACAGGCTGACCGCGACCACCGACCAGAAATGACCGGGGATCTCGTTCGGCGTTTCCGCGGGCTCGACGCCCGCCGGCTCGACCATCGTGTCCGAAACGGTATCCTGCATGATCCCCTCCCCTGGTGACCCACGGGAGAGAATATCATGCGGACCGCGAAGCGCAAAATCGGCGCGAATGGAGCCTTACAGGCGCTCGATCTTGCGCGCCGCCTCGTCGAGGATTTCGGCGACCTGGTGGATCGTTTCGGTGTCGATCCCGCCTTGGGCGCGGCCCCGCAACGCGGCGAACAGATTGCCGACCGCGCGCCCGATCGGCGGGGCGCGGCGCGCGTCGTCCTCCTCGTTGAGCGCGATCAGCCGCGCGATCAGCGCCTCGGCCTCGTCCGAGCGCTCGGACAGCTCGACCTCGCCCTCGGGCGTGATCGCGAATGCCTTGCGCGGGGTGTCGTCGGCCACTTCCGCGATCATCCCCTCGTCGAGCAGCAGGCTGAGCGTAGGATAGACCACGCCCGGGCTCGGCGCGTAATTGCCGCCGGTCAGCTCCTCGATCGCCTTGATCAGCTCGTAGCCGTGACGGGTCTCGTCGCCGATCAGCTTGAGCAGCACGAGCCGCAGCTCGCCGCCCGCGAACATCCGCCCGCGCGGACCTCCGCGGCGGCCGCGCTCGCGCGAGCCGCCGTCGTCCCAATGCCAATGGCGGCCCCACCCGCCGCGCCCGCGCCCGCTCATCATCATCGCGATGAACGGCCAGGCAGAGGTGGGTCCGGGGTTGCATCCATGCGTGCGCATTGTCGTATCTCCTAAACGCATCTTCGATAGCACTAAGATATATCTTTCAAACCATCGCGCAAGGAGCGAGTGAAAATTTCTCCGGCGCGTCCTATCTGTGCCGCATGGCCGATCTGTTCGCCGACGACTCCCCTCCCGAGAACGCGCCTTCGCCCGCGGCGGCCGACGCGCCGCTCGCCGATCGACTGCGTCCGCAAGCGCTCGACGAGGTCATCGGGCAGGAGCACCTAACCGGGCCCGAGGGTGCGATCGGGCGGATGGTGGCGGCGGGCAAGCTTTCTTCGATGATCCTGTGGGGGCCGCCGGGGACGGGCAAGACCAGCATCGCACGGCTGCTCACCGACGCGGTGGGGATGCGCTTCGTCTCGATCAGCGCGGTGTTCTCGGGCGTCGCCGACCTCAAGAAGGTCTTCGCCGAAGCCGACAGGATGGCGGGCGCGGGCCAGAAGACGCTGTTGTTCGTCGACGAGATCCACCGCTTCAATCGCGCCCAGCAGGACGGCTTCCTGCCGTTCGTCGAGCGCGGCACGGTGACGCTGGTCGGCGCGACCACCGAGAACCCCAGCTTCGAATTGAACGCCGCGCTGCTCAGCCGGACCCAGGTGCTGATCCTCCATCGGCTCGATCACCGCGCGCTGTGCGCGCTGCTCGACCGCGCCGAGGCGCTGGTCGGCAAGCGCTTGCCGGTGACCGCCGAAGCGCGCGACGCGCTGGTCGCCTCGGCCGACGGCGACGGGCGGTTCCTCCTGAACCAGGCCGAGACGCTGTTCGACGTCGCGCTGGAACAACCGCTCGATCCGGCCGCGCTCTCGAAATTCCTCCAGCGCCGCGTTGCGGTCTACGACAAGGACCGCGAGGGGCACTACAATCTGATTTCGGCGCTGCACAAGGCGCTGCGCGGCTCGGATCCGCAGGCTAGCCTCTACTACCTCGCGCGGATGCTGGTGGCGGGCGAGGAGCCGCTTTACCTGCTGCGCCGGCTGACCCGCGCGGCGATGGAGGACATCGGCCTCGCCGACCCGCAGGCGCTGGTCCAGTGCCTCGCGGCGAAGGACGCGTACGACTTCCTCGGTTCGCCCGAAGGCGAGCTCGCGCTGGTCCAGGCATGCCTCTATTGCGCCACCGCGCCCAAATCGAACGCGGCCTACATGGGGCAGAAGGCGGCGTGGCGCAGCGCGCGCGAGACGGGCTCGCTGATGCCTCCGGCGAACATCCTCAACGCCCCGACCAAGCTGATGAAGCAGATCGGCTACGGCAAAGGCTACGCGTACGACCACGACGCCGACGAGGGCTTCTCGGGCGCGAACTACTGGCCCGACGAGCTGGAGCCGCAGACTTACTACCGCCCCGCCGAACGCGGCTTCGAGGCGAAGATCGCCGAGCGGATCGCGTATTGGAACAAGCTACGCGCCGAGCGTGACGCGAACCCCGCCTGAGTTCGCCCACTTCGCCGCGATCGACTGGTCGGGGGCGAAGGGCGAGCGGCACAAGGGGATCGCGGTGGCGATCTGCGCGGCGGGCACCGGCGCGCCCGCGCTGGTGCGGCCCGAGCGGCGATGGTCGCGGCCCGAGGTGCTCGAATGGCTGCTCCACGAAATGCCCGCCGGCACGCTCGTCGGGCTCGACCTCGGCGTCAGCCTCGCGTTCGCCGACCGTGGCGCGTTCTTTCCGGGCTGGGCCGACAGCCCGCGCGACGCTCGAAGCCTCTGGGCGCTGGTCGAGCGGCTGAGCGATGGCGACGCGCATCTGGGCGTCGCGAGCTTCGTCGATCATCCCGACGCGGCCCGCCATTTTCGCCGTCATGGCGGGCGCGAGGGTGAGCACTTCGGAGGCGGGCGCGGACGTTACCGCGTGACCGAGGAGGCGCAGCGCGTGCTCGGTTGCCGGCCGTACAGCAACTTCAACCTGGTCGGCGCGGCGCAAGTCGGCAAGTCGAGCCTGACGGGGATGCGCGTGCTCCATCGGCTTGCGGG
>DATLDS010000009.1:0-4270 GCA_035525735.1 Novosphingobium sp. | reverse complement strand
ATCCAGCGGGTGCAAGAGCTGATCGAGACGCCGGTGGCGCTGGTCAGCACCTCGCCCGAGCGCGAGGACACCATCCTGGTCCGCGATCCGTTCGTCGATTGAGGGGGTCGCGGCCAAGGCCGCGAGTTTTACTTTCCTATTCGCCCCGCGCGCGGCACATTCCGGCCGATGACTATGCGCGACAAACGGCGGCAAAACGGGCGTTCGCGGGCCAAGGTGACACAAAGTGACACTTTCCTCCTGGACCGTGTCAACTCTGTCAACCTCGCGGTAGCTCTGGCGCTCCTCGCCGCCCCCGCCGCGGCAGACGACGCCACCGTCGACCTCGTCCGCGTCGACAAATCGGAACGCACGCTGACGCTGTACTCCGGCGAGAGCGCGGTCCGCACCTACACCGGCATCCAGCTCGGCGACGCGCCCGATGGTCCCAAGCGCTTCCAGGGCGACGAGCGCACGCCCGAGGGGCGCTACACCATCGACTACGGCAACCCGTCGAGCGCGTACCACTTGTCGCTGCACGTCTCGTATCCCGACGCCGCCGACCGCGCCTATGCCGGCGCGCGCGGACGTTCGCCGGGCGGCGACATCTTCGTCCATGGTCAGCCCAACGGGCGGCAAGGCCGCGTGGAAGGCGACTGGACCGACGGCTGCATCGCGCTGTCCGACGCCGAGATCGAAGAGCTGTGGAGCCTCGTCGGCGACGGCACCCCGATCGAGATCGTACCGTGAGCGCCGCGAACCATTCTTGACTTGAACCCGGTTTGTTCTACGCATGTTCGCGGAGTGATTCGGGAGACGACCGATGCCCGCAGCGATCTCGCCCGCGGCGTTCGCCCATCCGGCGCTCGGCGGACGCTCCGGGTATCAGGCGGGGCACCTCCCGCTCGCGGTCTCGGTGTTCGCCGACCGTCCGCACTTGCGCGCGCAGATGGCCGACGATGCCGCCGCCGCGGGGTTCCGGCTCGCGGCGCACGGCGCGGTGAGCGAGCTGATCGAGGGGCCCGAAGCCGGGCAGTCTGAAATCGCTTTGGGCGAAGTGATCCTGATCGATGCGCCGGTGGTCGCGGCGGCGACGCTCGCGGCGCTTTCGCGCGTCGATGTGCGCGCGGCGCGATCGGGCGCGAGCGTGGTGGTATCGACCAGCATCGCCGCGCTCGACGACGTGTTCGGCTGCCTCGACCAGTCGGGCGCGCAGATCCTCGTCGCGCCGAGCCGGGCCGAACGGGTTATCGCGCTCGGCCGCGTGCTCGGGGCGATGCCGCACGGGCGGGTCCGCGAGCTGTCCGAGGACGACCGGCTGACGCTGCTGCGGCTGACCGAGCAGGTCGGCCAGATCGCCGAGCGGCTCGATCGGATGTCGCCGGGCCCGGCTCCGGCACGCGAGGCCGATGCTGACCAGGGCGCGGTGTTCCGCTTCGAATCGCCGTCCACCGCGTGGGCCGGTGCTCCATTCGAGGACGGCTCTGCCCGGCTGGTCCGCGCCGCGCGGGCCCCGCTGCCCGATCCGCGCCTCGTCCGCCGCATCATCCGCCAGCGCCAGATGCGCGCGCGGTTCTTCGAGGGCGACCTGTTCGCCGACCCGGCGTGGGACATGCTGCTCGACCTCGCCGCCGCGCGCGCCGAGCACACGCGCGTCTCGGTCACCTCGCTGTGCATCGCCAGCGGCGTTCCGCCCACAACCGCGCTCAGGTGGATCGGCCAGATGACCGAAGCCGGACTGCTCGAACGGGTCGAGGACGAGACCGACCGCCGCCGCGCCTTCATCGCGCTGACCGACAAGGCGGCCGACGCCATCGCCCGCTACTTCGCCGAGCTCGGCCGCGACGCCGCGCGGCTGGTCTAGCCGCGGCGAACCCGCTAGGGCGCGCCAATCGGGCGGTTAGCTCAGTTGGTAGAGCATCTCGTTTACACCGAGAGGGTCGGCGGTTCGAGCCCGTCACCGCCCACCAGGTTCAGCCGCCCACCGTATCCGCCAGCATCGCCGCGGTGCGCGGACCGGACCAGTCGTGGCCGCCGATCATCCGCCACACCTCGCGGCCGTCCTTGTCGTAAAGCACCGTCGTCGGGAGGATACCGGTGGCGTAGTGGATCGACAGCGCGTTGTCGGGATCAAGCCACGGCTCGAGGTGCGTGAACCTGCGCTTGGCGAAGAACGGCACGACCTTTTCGGCGCCCTGGATGTCTTCGCTGACGGTGACCACGCGCAGCTTGGTTCCGTCTTCGCCGGCGAGCGCGTCAAGCATCGGCATCTCAAGCACGCACGGCCCGCACCACGTCGCCCACAAGTTGATCAGCACCGGCTTGCCGACGAGGTCGGCGCTGCGCAGCGTCCTGCCGTCGGGGTCGCTCAGCGCGAAATCGGGCATCCGCGCGCCGCGGCTGGCGATGTCGAGCGTGCCGTTGAAGCCCGATGGCCCGGCTTCGCTTGCCGGTTGCGCCGGGTCGGGCGCTTGCCTATCGCAGCCCCCCAATCCCATGGCCAACGCCAAGGCGGCGGCAAGGACGGTAAGCGTGAGCATGCCAAAAAACCACGGGCGCGAGGAAGACAGGGGCAAGCACGGCTCCAACGCGATGTGGGGAGGCCGCTTTGCCGCGGGCCCTTCGGCGATCATGCGCGAGATAAACGCCTCGATCCCCTTCGACAAGGCGCTGTGGCGGCACGACATCGCCGCGTCGAAGGCGCACGCCGCGATGCTCGGCGCGACAGGCATCGTCGGCGCCGAAGATGCCGCCGCGATCGCCGCCGGGCTCGACAAGGTCGCCGCCGAATTCGAGGCCGATGGCGTCGCCGAGGACTGGGACCTCGAGGACATCCACATGACCGTCGAGAGCCGGCTCACCGCGCTCATCGGGCCGGCCGCGGGCCGTCTCCACACCGCGCGCAGCCGCAACGACCAGGTCGCGACCGACTTCAAGCTGTGGGTGCGCGAGGCCTGCGTTGAGGCGGACGCGGCGCTCGGGCTCCTGCAAGTCGCGCTGGTGATCCGCGCGGGTGAGCACGCCGAGACGATCATGCCAGGCTTCACGCACCTCCAGGCCGCGCAGCCGGTGACGCTCGGCCACCATCTGATGGCTTACTACGAGATGGCCGCGCGCGACCGCTCGCGTTTCGTCGATGCGCACAGCCGGGCGAGCCAGTGCCCGCTCGGTGCCGCCGCGCTTGCCGGCACGGGGTTTCCGATCGACCGCGAGGCGACCGCGCGCGCGCTGGGGTTCGCCGGCCCGACCGCGAACAGCCTCGACAGCGTCTCGGACCGCGACTTCGCGCTCGATTACCTGATGGCCGCCGCGCAATGCGCGCTGCACTTGTCCCGACTGGCCGAGGAGCTGATCGTGTGGGCGAGCCAGCCGTTCGGCTTCGTCACGCTGCCCGACGCGCTGAGCACCGGCAGCTCGATCATGCCGCAGAAGAAGAACCCCGACGCGGCCGAGCTGGTGCGCGGCCATGCGGGGCGCATCGTCGGCTGCGCGGTCTCGCTGATGGTCACGATGAAGGGCCTGCCGCTGGCCTATTCGAAGGACATGCAGGACGACAAGCCGCCGGTATTCGAGGCGGCGGGGCTGCTCGGCCTGAGCCTCGCGGCGATGACCGCGATGATCGAGGGCGTGACGTTCCGGCCCGAGCGGATGCGCGCCGCGGCCGAAGCCGGCTACGCCACCGCGACCGACCTCGCCGACTGGCTGGTGCGCGAGGCGGGGCTGCCGTTCCGCGAGGCGCATCACGCGACCGGCGCGGCGGTGCGGCTCGCCGAGCAGCGCGGTGTCGCGCTCGACGCGCTGCCGCTCGCCGATCTCCAGGCGATTGACCCGCGGATCGACGATCGCGTGTTCGCCACGCTCTCGGTCGAAGCCTCGGTCGCCGCGCGCGCGAGCCATGGCGGAACCGCGCCGTCCGAGGTAAGGAAGCGCTTGGCCGAGGCGCGCCGCGCGCTCGGCATGGAGGACGGCGGATGATGCGGCTGGCGGTGGCCCTGATCGCGCTCGCACTCGGCGCGTGCGGCAACAAGATCGACTTGCGCCCGGCCGCGGGGCAGTCGCTGCCCGTCGCGCCGACCGGCCGCGACGATCGTCCGACCGCCGACGAGCTGCTGGTGCGCACGCCGCAAGCCGCGCCCGAGCGCAGCGTCGAGCTGCGAAAACGGTCCGAGGAACGCGACGACGATCCCTTCGACCTGCCGCCTTCCGACTGAGAGCCTATTCTTCCGCCACCCGCTTCGTCATTGCGAGCGCAGCGAAGCAATCCAGGGCCGTTGCGCGTGACGCCCTGGAT
>DATLDS010000150.1:0-13174 GCA_035525735.1 Novosphingobium sp. | reverse complement strand
GGTCGATGTCCACATCGGGAGCGTCATCGACGTCGTTGTCGCGATCCGCGGCGCGGGCTTCGGCGCGCGCCGCGGCGAGCGCCTCGCGAACGTCGGCGCTCACTTCGGCGCCGATCTCGGCAAGTTCGGCGCGCGACAGCGCCTGGTCGGCGTGGCCCAGCGCCCGCTGCTGGATCGCGTCGCTCGGCGTGACGTCGTCGCGCGTCGCGGCCTGCAATCGGCGGACGTATTCGGGGGTGACGCCGACCGCGCGCATCCCGGCGAGCTCGTTCATCGAGACCGACGGGAAGATTCGGCGCATCTCGCGGGTGTAAGCCGGCGACAGACCGATCGCGCGCGCTTGGGCGAGGCCGTTGAGGTCGGCGCCCGGATAAGCCGCGCGCAGCTCGCCCAACTCTTCCGCCTCGATCCCCATCGCCCTGGCTTGGGCGATCTCGCCGAGGCTCGCGTTGGGATAAGCGCGGCGCATCGCGGCGGCGTAGGCCGCGGTGACGCCGAGCGCCTTGGCCTGAGTGATCTCGCCCAGCGACGGCCGCGGGAACCCGGCGTCGTCGAGCGCGGCGACGTATTCGGGCGTGACGCCGATCGCGCGCATTTGGGTGAGCTCGCCCGGCGTCAGGCGCCGCGTTCGCGCGGGGGCCGGAGTATCGTCCGCGCTTTTCGCACCGAGCGCAGTCGCGGCGAAGGTCAAGCCATCGCGGACCGTCGCGGCGATCCCGCCATGCGACCGCTCAAGCGGAGAGGCCGCAAACGTCGCACGCGCGGCAAGCGGATCGAGCGCGGCGAGCGGCGCGGCGATGCCGCCGAGCACGACCACGCACAGCGCGGCCCACCCGGCGGTCGCGGGGGTGCGCGCCAGGCCGTTGTCGAGCACGCGCGTGATCCGCCGCTTGAGCGAGTGAGGCGCGGGGGCGACGCCGTGGGCGGCGAGCAGCAACGCCTTGTTGTCGTGGCGCGCGGCGCTGACCAGCAAGGCGGCGTAATCGGCGCCGTCGACCGCGCTGAGCAGCACCGCGTCGTCGGCGGTCTCCTCGCGGAGCTGATGGCTCTCGCGCGCCAGCCGCCAGACCAGCGGGTTGAACCACAGCAGCGCGCAGGCGAGCCGGGCGATCAGCAGCTTGGCCCAGTCAAGCCGCGCGACGTGTGCCAGCTCGTGCGCGATGATCGCCTCGGCCTCGCCGCTCGCTTCGACGGCCTTGCGATCGAGCAGGATGATCGGGCGCATCACGCCCCAGCTGATCGGCGAGCGCAGCTCGTCGCTGACCAGCAGCGCGGTGCCGTGCTTGAAGCCCATGCGGCGCTGCGCTCCCGCCAACGCGGCGAGCCATGGCGCTTCGACGATCACGTTAGCGCGCGTGCGCATTGCGAACAGGCGCACGATCGCGACCAGCATGGCGAGGAGAAGGAGCGCGGCGGGGAACAGGTAGACCGCTCCAGCGATGTCGGCGGCGCTGGCCCGCGCGCTCGCCTCAGCCGCGGCTGGTGGCTGCGGCGTCACGGCGAGGGGCGCGGACGCCTTCACTTCGAGCAATCCGGCAGCGATCGATGGGGCCTCGAACGTCGCCGCGCTGGGCGCCCAGGTGGGAAGCAAGAGCGCCGCCGCGGGCAGTACCAGCAACGCGCACAGCGCGAGGTGCGCGATCAGCGAGCGTTCGGCGGGCGAGCGCGCGCGCAGCATCCGCAGCACGGCAAGCGCACCGCCGGCGATCAGCGTCGATTTCCACGCCAGTTCGATGAGGAGGGCCACGGTCTGCATGGGTTAGGCCTTCCTTTCGCTGGGCTTGTCCGACCGCGCGCGCGCGATCAGCTTTTCGAGCTCGTCGAGCTCGTCGTCGGCAATCTTGCCTTCCATTCCGAGCAGCGCGGTCGCCGCGCCGACCGCCGAGCCGTTGAAGAACACCTTGACGACCTGGCTCAGCGCCGACTTGCGTGCGGTGCGCTCGGAGACGGCCGGGGCATAGGCGAAGCCGTTTTCGGTGTGCTCGCGGACAACGAAGCCCTTGTCCTCGAGCCGCTTGAGCATCGCCCGGATCGCCGAGCCGGTCAGCGAGCCCGTATCGTTGACGGCGAGAGCCTCGCCGATCTCGGCTACGGTCGAGCGCCCGCGCTCATAGAGGACGTCGACGATCTGGCGTTCGCGGGGGGGCAGGGTGCTGAGCATGATCGACTCGCCTTTTGCGCTACATTTGTAGCACGTGCTACATTTGTAGCGCGAGCCGAGCAAGGGCTAAGTTGTTGCGACGCCGCGACATCGACGAACGGCCGACCGCGTCCGGTGAGCGACTTGGCTAGAACTCTGGCAGCGTCTGCTCGGCAAAACCCCAGCCCGCTAGGCCTTTGCCCTTGGCGCGGGCGAGAAGCGGCTTGGTGTCGCGGATCGACCACGGATGGGCATTGTCGAAGCTCGCCAGCTCGCCCCAGGCGATCGGCGCGGCGACCGGGGCGCCGGCGCGGGAGCGGGCCGAATAGGGCAGCACCGCGGTCGCGCCGCGCTGGTTGCGCAAGTAGTCGATGAAGATCTTGCCGACGCGCTTGGCCTTGCTCATCTGGGCGACGAAGCGGTCGGGCTCGGCGAGGCTCAGCGCCTCGGCGAAGCGCTTGGCAAAGTCCTTGTGCGCGTCCCACGAGTGGCCGCGAATGAGCGGGGCGATGACGTGCAGCCCTTTGCCGCCCGAAAGCATGGCGAACGATGTCAGTCCGATGTCTGCCAAGCGGTCGTGGATGTGCCTGGCCGCGCTTTTGACGGCTTCGAAGTCGAGCCCCTCGTCGGGGTCGAGGTCGAAGATCATCCGATCGGGCAGCTCGACCTCGTCGGCCCGGCTGCCCCAGCCGTGGAACTCGATCGTCCCCATCTGGACGCAGGCGAGCAGACCGTCGGTCTCCTCGACATAGATGTAGTCCTCGAACCCGCCGTCCTTCTCGCGCACGGGCACGTGCTTGACCGCCTTGCCGAAGGTCCCGGCGTCGTGCTTTTGGAAGAAGCACTTCTTGCCGCGCCCCTGCGGGCAGCGGACCAGGCTGATCGGGCGGCCCGCGGCGACGGGCAGCATCAGCCCGGCGATGTCGCGGTAGTAATCGGCGAGCTCGCCCTTGGTCTCGCCGGTCTCGGGATAAATCACCCGGTCGCGGCTGGAGATTTTGATCGTCTCGACAGGTTCGGGCGCTTGGGCGGCGATTTCTGGCACGACTTCGGGCGCCTTCTTGTCGTCGCGCAGTCCGATGAAGCTGGCGTGGCGCACGCTGCCGTCGTGCGTGAACTCGGCGAAGGCGATTTCGGCGACGAGCTCGGGCTTGAGCCAGGTAACCCCGCGCCGGTCGGGGCGGGGCACCTCGAGCGGCGGCTCGGCGGTCTCGAGCTTGTTCATCCGTGCCGCCATGTCGGCGAGGCGATCGGTGTTGAAGCCGGTCCCGACATTGCCCTTGTAGGTAAGCTTTCCGCCTTCGTTCTGCGCGAGCAGCAGCGACGAGAACGGCCGCCCTTTGGCGGTCGACTTTTTCCATCCGACGATCACGAACTCCTGGCGCAGGATGCACTTGACCTTGACCCAGGCTTTGCTCCGGCGGCTCGCATACTTGCCGTCGATCCGTTTCGAGATGATCCCTTCCTGCCCCGCCGCGCACATCGCGGCGAACAGCTTCTCGCCCGCGCCGATGACGTGGTCGGCGACGTGGATCGGGGGCTGCGCCTGGCCGAGCAGCGCGTCGAGCCGTTCCTTGCGCTCGACGTTGGTCAGCCCGAACAGGTCCTCGCCGTCGGCTTCGAGCAAGTCGAACGCGTGGAACGACAGTGGGGTCTTGTCGGTCTGCGCCCCGTGGCCCCGCTTGAGCACTTGCTGGAGCGAGGAGAAGTCGGGGTTGCCGTCCTTGCCGTAGGCGACGATCTCGCCGTCGATCAGGCACGGGGGGAGGTCGAGCGCGGCCAGGGTGCGCGCGAGCGGCGCGAACTTGTCGGTCCAGTCGAGCCCGCTGCGGGTGTAGACGACGACCCTGTCGCCCGCCGCGGCGATCAGCGCACGATATCCGTCGAACTTGATCTCGTGCATCCAGCCGTTGCCGGCGGGCACCTCATCGACCAGCGTGGCGAGCTGCGGCGGGCGGAATTTCGGCAACGCACCGGATTTCTTCCGCTTCGGCTTGGCCAGTTTGGCGTTGTGCCGCGCGGCCTTGGCCATGACCTCGACGAACTGGTCGCCGCGCACACCCCTCAGGGAATGCGTGGCTTTTACGTCGGCGGCGATTGCCTCCATGCTGCGCCCGGTGAGCACGCTGGTCAGGGCGCGCTCGATCAGCGGATCGCCTTCCTCGGCGTACTCGTCGTCGATCTTGCGCAGCAGCCAGTTGGCGCGCTTCTCGCCCGGGCGAGGTTTCAAGCGGATCAGCAGCCACTCGCCTTTCATCCGCTCGCCCTCGACGGTGAAGTGCAGGTGGCCATTCTCGAGGTCGCGCGCGCTCTTGCCCGGCACCGGCGCCCAGGTGCCACGGTCCCACAGCATCACGGTGCCGCCGCCGTACTCGCCCTTGGGGATCGTCCCCTCGAACGCGCCGTAAGCCATCGGGTGGTCTTCGGTCTGGACCGCGAGGCGCTTGATATCGGGATCGGGGCTCGGCCCCTTGGTCACCGCCCACGACTTGAGCACGCCCTCGGCCTCGAGCCGCAAGTCCCAGTGAAGCCGGGTCGCGTCGTGCTTCTGGACCACGAATTGGCCGCCGCCGTAGGGGTCCTTGCGTGCCTCGCCGCGCTTGCCCGCAGGCTCGGCGGTGCGCTCGAAGTCGCGCTTGCGGTTGTATTCCTTAAGCGGATCGGACCGCGCCATGTCAGGCTCGCTTGCGTGCCGGAGCCTTGGCCGCGGACTTCTTTGCTGCCGCCTTCTTCGCCGCCGGTGCCTTTCCGCCGCCGCCGACCGATTTCTTGAGCGCGGCCATCAGATCGATCACGTTGCCGCCGCGCGTCTCGGGCTCGGCGACGTCCTCGAGGATCTTCTTGCCCTTGGCCTTGGCCTTCTTGTCGATCAGCTTGTGCAGCGCGTCGACGTAGCGGTCGTGAAACTCCTTGGGGTCGAACTTGGCGGTCTTCTTCTCGATCAGCGTGGTGGCAAGGTCGAGCAACTCGGCGTCGGGCTTGGCCTCGCCGATCTCGCGGAAGAAGCCTTGCGCGGCGCGGACCTCGTCGGCGTAGCGCAGCTGCTCCATCACCATGCCCCGGCCGCACGGCTTGATCGAGACGAGCACCTCGCGCCCGCGCACCGATAGCTGGCCGACCGCCGCCTTGCGCGATTGGCGAAGCGCCTCGCGCAGCACGATGTAGGCTTCCTCGGCGAGGTCGTCGGCGGGAACGACGTAGTACGGCTTCTCGAAATAGAGCACGTCGATCTCGTCGATGTCGACGAACTGGACCAGCTCGAGCGTCTTGCGGCTCTCGATCTTGACCGCCTCGATCTCGTCCTCGTCGAGCAGCACGTAGTTGCCCTTCGACACCTCGTAGCCCTTGATGATCTCGTCGCGGTCGACCGGCCCGACCCCGGCGACGACCTTCTCGTACTGGATGCGCTTGCCGGTCGGCTCGTGGATTTGGTGAAAGCTGATCGCGGCGCCCGATTTGGTCGCCGGATAGACCTCGACCGGAATCGAGACCAGCGCCAGCCGGATCTGTCCTTGCCAATACGCGCGCGCCGCCATGTCATGCCCTTTGTTGCTCGCGACTATGAATCCCCAGCGACCGCCCGGTTCCCGGAAACGACGGGCCGAGCAGTGCGTTCAGCCCGGGGAAAGGGCCCGCCGCTAAGCTCACTCGCCGCCTGAATGGAGTCGCGCGCCATGTTCAACCGTTCGTTGCCGATTCTCGCGCTCGCCGCGCTCGCGCTGGCGCCGCTGCCCGCCGCGGCGAAGTCCGACACCACGAAGATGGCCGAGAAGATGCGCGATCCCGCGATGCAAGGCGCGGTCGCCGCGGCGTTGCGCGTGATGAGCGAGGCGATGCTCGACCTTCGCGTCGCGCCGTTCCTCAAGGCGGTCGAAGCGGTGCGCGATCCCGAGCGGGCGCGCGACATCGATCCCGATCTGCGCGTCCGCGACGTCGCCCCCGAGGCGGGCCGCGTGCCCGAGGAGATGTCGCGCCGGGTGCCCGCGATGATGGGGGCGATGGGCGGCATGGCCGAAGCGGTCGGGGCGATGACCCCGGTGCTCAAGGACATGGCGCGCGAGATGGGAGCCGCGATGGGCGAGGCGGTCGCCGAGGCGCGTGATCACGCCGGCCGCGCGGAAGACAGGAGCCACCGCGACGAGCCGGTCCCCGAGGCGCAGGAAGAATAATCCCGGCTCGGCTGGACGCTGCGCCCGCCGATCTGCAATAGCGCCACGAAATGTGGCAGCTTCACCAGTTCCCGCTGTGCCCGTTCAGCCGCAAGGTCCGCCTGCTGCTGTCGGAGAAGGGCGTCGCTTACGATCTCGTCCGCGAGAACCCGTGGGAAGAGCGCGACGAGTTCCTCGCGATGAACCCCGCCGGGCGCACCCCGGTGCTGCGCGAAGAAGCAGGTGATCGAGGGCGCGGCACCACGCTGGTCGACAGCCGAGCGATCTGCGAATTCTTCGAGGAGACGGTCGACAAGGCGCCGATGATCAACGGCACCGCCGCCAACCGCGCCGAGATCCGCCGCCTCGTCGCGCTGTTCGACGAGAACTTCTTCGCCGACGTCACCGGGCCGTTGCTCAGCGAGCGGATGACCAAGCGCATCGTCGCGCGCGCCCCGCCCGATTCGCGCGCGTTGCGCGACGCGATGCGCCTGGCCGACGCGCATCTCGACTATGTCGATTACCTGATCGACCACCGCCCGTGGCTGGCGGGCGCGACGATGAGCCTCGCCGACCTCGCCGCCGCGGCGCAGATCTCGGTCGCCGACTACCTCGGCGGAATCGACTGGTCGGGGCACGAGCAGGCGCGCGGCTGGTACTCGGTGTTCAAGAGCCGTCCGAGCTTCCGCCCGCTGCTGTCCGAGCGGATGGACACCATTCACCCTCCCGCACACTATGCCGACGTCAACGCCTAGCCTGGGGCCTAGCGGGCCGCGCCGGCCTTGGCGGCGAAGCGGCCGTGCTTGCGGTAACGCACCATCCAGCGCTCGAGGAACAGCGACAGCGGGCGCGGGGTGACGCCCAGCGCCTTGAGCCCGTTCTCGCCCGCCAGCACGTTGCCGCGCTTGAGCAGCGCCCATTGGTCGCGCGTCAGCGGCGCGCCCGGTAGCCATCCGGTCGCCGTGGCGAACAGCCCCGAAACCGCGTCGGGCAGCGCGATCAGCCCCGGCGAGCGGGCTTGCGCGGCGGCGATCCGGCGGTGCAGCTCGAGCATCGCGATCGGCTCCGGTCCCGCGATGTCGTAGGCCTTGCCGCCGTGCCTGGCCGGGTCCTCGAGCGCGTTGGCGACCGCCTGCGCGGCGTCATCGACGTAAAGCGGCTGGAGCCTGGCATCGGGCGCGAACACCGGCAGCGCGGGAAGGCGCGCGATCAGCCCGGCGAACAGGTTCAAGAACTTGTCGTCCTCGCCGAACAGCACCGAGGGGCGCAGGATCGTCGCGCGCGCGAACGTGGCGCGCACCGCGGCTTCGCCTTCGGCCTTGGTCCGCTCGTAGGCGATGTCCGATGTCGCCCGCGCCCCGAGCGCCGAGACATGGACGAACGCTTGCGCCCCGCCGCCCTGCGCCAGCGCCGCGATCCGCCCCGCGCCTTCGCCCTGGAGCGCGTCGAGATCGCCGGCGAACGCGCCGACGAGATGGACTGCCGCGTCGGCGCCCGCGAACGCCTCGGCGAGGCTGGCCGGACGGGTGACGTCGCCGCGGACGAACTGGACCTGGCCGAGGTTCGCCAGCGGGCGCAGCCGAAACGCGCGCTCGGGCCGGCGGCTGACGATCCGCAGCCGCCAGCCGCGCGACAGCAGCTCCTGCGCAAGATGCGCGCCGAAGAACCCGCTCCCGCCTACCAGCACGGCGAGCTTGCCTTCGGTCCGGCCGCGCCGTGTCGTCGTTCGTGGCATTTCGGTCGCGCGCCTCGTCGTTCGGGTGGAGTGTGCCGGGCCATGCCGCAACGCTGGGCGCGCCGCAACCGGGCGCAACGCATTGACAAGCCGCGCGTCGGGCCGCTATCGGCCCGCGCCTACCCGCGGCGGCGCTTGCGTGCCCGCCGCCCGTGCCCAGATGGCGGAATTGGTAGACGCACCAGCTTCAGGTGCTGGCGCTCGCAAGGGCGTGGAGGTTCGAGTCCTCTTCTGGGCACCATTTGCCGCTTCAGAGCGATGAGAGGTCGATCACGAAGCGGTATTTGACGTCGCCCTGTTCCATCCGTTCGAACGCGTGGTTGATCTCGTCCATCCGGATCGCCTCGCATTCGGGGAGGATGTTCTTGGCGGCGCACAGGTCGAGCATCTCCTGGGTCTGGGCGATGCCACCGACGCCCGATCCGGCGACCGCTTTCTGCCCGCCGAGCAGGAGGCCCGAATGGAAGCTCGGCATCATGTCGATCGCGCCGACGATGCACAGCGTTCCCTGCTTGTCGAGCAGCAGCAGATAGGGTGTCACGTCGTGCGCGACGGGAATGGTGTCGAGCAGGAAATCGAAGCTGCGCGTCGCCGCCTTCATTGCCGCCTTGTCGGTCGAGATGAGGACGTTCGTGGCGCCGAGCAGCCTCGCGTCCTCGCCCTTGTCGGGCGAGGTGGTGATGATCGTTACGTCGGCGCCGAGCGCGGCGGCGAACTTGACCCCCATGTGGCCGAGCCCGCCGAGCCCGATCACGCCGACCTTGGTGCCCGGGCCGACGTTCCAGTTCTTGAGCGGCGAATAGGTGGTGATCCCCGCGCAGAGCAGCGGCGCGGCTTGCGCAGGATCGAGCCCCTTGGGAATCCGCAGCACATACGGCTCGGCGACGACGATCGTCTTCGAGTAGCCGCCGTAAGTCGTGGTGCCGTCGATCCGGTCCTTGCCGTTATACGTCCCGACCATGCCTTCGCGGCAGTATTGCTCCTCGCCTTCGGCGCAGGCGTCGCAGCGGCGGCATGAATCGACGATCGTGCCGATCGCCACCGCGTCACCCGGCCTGAACCCGGTGACGCCCGAGCCGACCGCGGAGACCGTGCCTACGATCTCGTGCCCCGGAACGAACGGATAGCGCGTGCGGCCCCAGTCGTTGCGCGCGGCGTGGAGGTCGGAATGGCAGACTCCGCAATGGCTGATGTCGATCGCCACGTCCTCGGGCCGCAGCTCGCGCCGCTCGATCGTCATCGGGCTGAGCGGCTGATCGGCGGCGGTTGTTCCCCAAGCGGCGGTGGCTGACATATTCGACTCCTTGCAGGCGCTTCGGCGTGGGGTTAATCGCCCGATTAAAGGGAGAGCGCAATGCGGATCGATTCGAGCACGGCGGCGGTGGTGACGGGCGGCGCCTCGGGGCTGGGCAAGGCGAGCGCCGAAGCGCTCGCCGCCGCCGGCGCCAGGGTCGCGATCTTCGATGTCAACGCGGAGAAAGGTGAGGAGGTCGCCAAAGCGATCGGCGGCGTGTTCTGCAACGTCGACATCACCTCGGAAGAAAGCGTCGTCGACGGCTTGGCCAAGGCGCGCGAAGCGCACGGGCAGGAGCGGATCACCGTCCATTGCGCGATGACCAGCCGGCGCGGCAAGACGCTGGCGTTCGACAAGGAGCTCGGGCGGCTCAAGCGATTGTCGACCGAGGACTACGCGTATGGCGTCGGCGGCATCCTCATCGCCAGCTATCGCATCGCCTCGCTCTCGGCCGAAGGGATGGCCGGGCTCGAGCCGATGGAGGACGGCGAGCGCGGCTGCATCACGCTGACCGCCTCGGTCGCGGCACAGGACGCCCAAATCGGCCAGGTGACCTACGGGTCGGCCAAGGCGGGGGTCAACGGGCTGGTGCTGCCGCTGGCGCGCGACCTGATGGACCTCGGCATCCGGGTCAATTCAATCATGCCGGGGATCTTCGCCACGCCGCTGATGCTCGGCGCCAAGCAGAACGTGCTCGACAGCCTCGCCGCCAGCGTCCCGTTCCCCAAGCGGCTGGGCAAGCCCGAGGAGTTCGCCAGCCTCGTGCTCGAATTGGTGCGCAACGGGTACTTCAACGGCCAGGCGATCCGGCTGGACGGCGCGATCCGGATGGCGCCGCGATGAGCCCGTTCCGCGATGGCCTGTTCGCCGGCAAGGTCGTGTTCGTCGCCGGCGGCACTTCGGGGATCAATCTCGGCATAGCCAAGCGTTTCGCCGAGCTTGGCGCCAAAGTCGCGGTGCTCGGGCGCGATCCGGACAAGGCCAAGGTCGCCGCCGAAGGCATCGGCGCGCTCGGCTTGACCGCCGACGTTCGCGATTACGGCGCGATCCGCAGCGCGATGGAGCGCGTGCGCAACGAACTGGGGCCGATGGACGTGGTCGTTTCGGGCGCGGCGGGCAATTTCCTCGCGCCCGCGCTGGGGATGAGCGCCAACGCGTTCAAGGCGGTGGTCGACATCGACCTGCTCGGCACCTTCAACGTGTTCCGCGGTTGTCACGACCTGCTCGCGACCCCCGCCTCGCTGATCGCGATCACCGCCGGCCAGGCCGAGAACGCCAGCGCGCTCCAGGCGCACGCCTGCGCGGCCAAGGCGGGGATCAACCAGCTCGTCCGCGTGCTTGCGCTCGAATGGGGCCCCGACGTGCGCGTCAATGGGATCTCGCCCGGGCCGATCGCCGGCACCGAAGGGATGAGCCGGCTGGCGCCCAACGCCGAGACCCGCGCGTCGCACTTCGAGCGCATCGCGATGAAGCGCTGGGGCGAGGTCGCTGAGATCGGCGAGGCGGCGGTGTTCCTTTGCTCGGACGCGGCGGCTTACATCACCGGGACGATCCTCGACGTCGATGGCGGCAGCTCGGTCGGCGACGCCTCGCGCACCAGCGTCGAGCGCGGAATGGCCTAGCCGGCGGCGGCGCGGCGCTTCTTGGCGCGGCGCGGGCGCCTCCCGGCGAAAGCTTTTTCAGACGCGCGAGACTTCGATCTCCTTGGCCTTGAACACCGCCAGGCCGTAGGAGGTCAGGAAGCTCACGTCGGCCGCGTCACGTCCGATGCCGATCTTGGCGATGTCGGCGGGCTTGGCCATCCCGGTCGCGTCGACCATGTGCCAGGCGCCTCCGCTATCCTCGCCCAGCTCGGGATCGGCCAGAAACACTTCGGCTACCGCGTGAAAATCCTGCGGGTTGACGTCGGGGCCATAGACGCTGGCAAAGCGTGCCGGGATCGCCGCGGCGCGCGCCAGGGTGATCAGCATATGCGCGAAATCGCGGCACACCCCGCGCCGCTCGACGAACGTGTCGAGCGCGGTGGTGTAGCTGTCGCTGGCGCCCGCGACGTATTCGAAATGACCGGTGATCCAGTCGCGCATCGCCAAGATCTGGGTGCCGCCGTGGACGCCCCCGAACTCGGCGCAGGTGAACGACTGGAAGCGGTCCGCCGGGCAATAGCGCGAGTCCATCAGGTACTGCACGGTCTCGCCGGGCAGCTCATGCGTCGGCACCGCGGTCAGGCGCTCGATCGGAGCGAGCAGGCGCTCGATCGTCACCTTGGCCGAATAAGTCGCGGTGAACTCGCCGTGATGGCGCAGCCAGATCCGCTCGCCGACGGTGTCCTGCGCGGCGACACGGGCAAAGTGCTCGGTCGGGGTGCATTCGAACCAGCCATCGACGACCCGCTGCTCGGGAATGATCGCGGGCTCCATCTGAAGCAGGAAATCGGTCGGCTCCGGAAACTCGTACTCGATCCGCGCCGCGATCGACAGGGTGGTGCGATGCGTCATCCGCCGGTGAAGCTCGGTGCGCGCTTCTCGAGGATCGCGGTGACCGCTTCGACGTGGTCGCGGGTCTCGTGGACGATCGCCTGGAACGCTGCCGACAGCTCGAGCACCTGGTCGGAATCGCCTTTCTGGCCTTCGCGCAGCAGGCGCTTGGTGAGGCGCAGCGCGCGTACCGGGTTGGCGGCGATGCGCCCGGCCAGCGCCAGCGCCGCGTCGAGCAGCGCGTCATCGTCGACGACCTCGTTGACCAGCCCGATGCGCAAGGCTTCGTCGGCGTCGAAGCGATCGCCGGTGAGGAACAGCTCGGCCGCCTTCGAATAGCCGACGATCTGCTGCAGCGTCCACGCCCCGCCGTCGCCGGGGACGATCCCGACCTTGATGAAGCTCGCCGCCATCTTGGCGCTCTTCGCCGCGATCCGCACGTCGCACAGGCACGCTAGGTCGAGCCCGAGGCCGATCGCGTGGCCGTTGATCGCGGCGACGATCGGCACCTCGCAATCGAGGAACGCGCGGGTGGTGCGCTGGACCCCGCGGCGATAGTTCCAGCGGGTCGAATCGGGCTGGTCGAGCGGGCCGATGCCCTTGCGCTCCTTGATCCCCTTGATGTTCCCGCCCGAACAGAACGCGCGGCCCTTGCCGGTGAGCACCGCGCAGGCGACGCCGCGGTCGTTGGACAGGTCCCACAGCGTTTCGACGATGTTGTCGCAATCCTCGAGCGTGCCGATCGCGTTGAGGCTGTCGGCGCGGTCCATCCGCAGGATGGCGATGGCGCCCTGGCGTTCGATTTCGAGAAACGGGGTCATCGGCATCCTCGCCCTTGTTGGGTGCCGCGCGCTGCCATAGGGACGCGGGCGATGCAAATCTTCAGCTTGCGCGAATTCGCTCCGCCGGGAGACGTCGCCGCCTTGCGCGAGCAGGTCCGCGCGCTGGTCGCGCAGCACGAGCACCGCTGGAGCGTCGAGCAACGCGCCAACTGCTGGTTCAGCTTCGACGAGGAATTCAGCCGTGCGCTGGGCGCGGCGGGCTTCCTCGGGATGATCTGGCCCAAGGCGTACGGCGGACACGAGCGCCACCCGCTCGAACGCTACGTGGTGATCGAGGAGCTGCTCGGGCTCGGCGCGCCTGCCGGGCTGCACTGGATCGCCGACCGCCAGACCGGGCCGCTGCTGCTGCGCTACGGCACCGAGCGGATCAAGCAGAAGTACCTGCCCGGGATGGCGCGGGGCGAGATCTATGCCTGCATCGGCCTCAGCGAACCCAACTCGGGCTCGGACCTCGCCAGCGTTCGGACTTCGGCGCGAAAGGCCCCCGAAGGCTGGCGGGTCAACGGCCAGAAGGTCTGGACCAGCGGCGCGCACAAGAGCC
>DATLDS010000143.1:0-3900 GCA_035525735.1 Novosphingobium sp. | reverse complement strand
CGAGCCCGAGACCGCCGCGCTGATCCAGCTCAACCTCGAGCGCGCGCGCGCGATCCCCGCCAACCCCGCGCCGCGCTATGTCCTGATCGACGCCGCCGGCGCCCGGCTGACGATGTACGAGAACGGCCGCGCGGTCGATTCGATGCGCGTCGTCGTGGGCAAGCCGACGGCGCCCACCCCGATGATCGCCGGGCTGCTCAGCACCGCGGTGCTCAATCCCTACTGGAACGTCCCGCCCGACCTGGTGCGCGACCGCGTCGCCTACAACGTCAACACCACGGGCCTCGGCTATCTCAAGACCGGCGGCTACCAGGTGCTCAGCGACTTCACCGACAAGGCCAAGGTGCTCAACCCGGCGAAGGTCGACTGGAAGGCGGTCGCCGCGGGCAAGAAGGAAGTCCGCGTCCGCCAGCTCCCCGGCAAGGCCAACTTCATGGGCAAGGTGAAGTACACGTTCCCCAACGACCTCGGCATCTATCTCCACGACACCCCCGACAAGAACCTGATGCTGGAGGACGCGCGCCAGGCGAGCTCGGGCTGTGTCCGGCTCGAGGACGCGCCGCGCCTCGGCCGTTGGCTGTTCGGCAAGATGCCGGTCGCCAAGCCGAAGGCGGTCGAGCAGTCGGTCCCGCTCGACCAGCCGGTGCCGGTCTACATCACCTATCTCACCGCCGCGCCCGAGGACGGCAAGATCGTGTTCCGCGACGACACCTACAATCGCGACGCGCGCCAGCTCGCGGTGCTCAACCGCGCGACCAGCGGGGCGCGCTGACACCGCGCCTTGCTTTAGGCTGTCCGTCGGATAGGCTGGCGAGGCGAACGGCGCGCGGGAGATCTGGCCTGATGGAATCCGATCCCGCCGCCCGCGCCGATCGCGCGTTCTTCGGCCACCCCAAGGCGCTCGGCTTCCTCGCCGGGACCGAATACTGGGAGCGCTTCTCGTTCTACGGGATGCAGGCGCTGCTCATGCTTTACATGACCAAGCACCTGCTGACGCCCGGGGTCGTCGAGCAGGTGGTCGGGCTGGCGCAATACCGCGCCGCACTCACGGCGACGTTCGGGCCGATGACCGACCTTGCGCTCGCGGCGCAGACGTTCGGGCTCTACTCGGGGCTGACGCTGGCCACGCCGATGATCGGCGCCTGGCTCGGCGACCGCGTGCTCGGGCGGACCAAGACGATCACGCTCGGCACCGTGCTGATGTCGGCGGGCCACTTGACGATGGCGTTCGAGCCCGCGTTCCTGCTCGCTCTGTCGCTGCTGGTGCTCGGCGCGGGGTGCCTCGTCGGCAATCTTCAGGCCCAGATCGGCTCGCTTTACGCGCCCGCCGACGAGCGCCGCGTACGCGGGTTCGGGATCTACCTGATCGCGCTCAACATCGGCGCGCTGGTCGCGCCGCTGGTCTGCGGCACGCTCGGCGAGGAGGTCGCGTGGCACTGGGGCTTCGGCGCCGCCGGGATCGGCATGCTGATCGGGCTCGCGACCTATCTCGCGGGCCGCTCGAGCTATCCGCCCGACCGCTTGAGCGAGCGCGCCCGCCACGCCCCGATGTCGCGCGGCGACTGGCGGATCATCGCGCTGATCCTCGTCATCCTGATCCCGCGCGTGCTCGGCAACGCCGCGTTCCAACAGGCCTACGGGCTAATGTTCGTGTGGGCCGACGGCGCGGTCGACCGCAGCGTCGGCGGGTTCACGATGCCGGTCACCTGGATGGGCACGATCGACGGCCTCGCCACGATCGGCGGGGTCTACCTCGCCTCGGCGCTGTGGAAGCGGTGGGCGGCGAGGGGGCGCGAGCCCAATAACCTGTTCAAGCTGGCGATCGGCTGCGCGATCGCCGCCTCGGCGTTCTTCTACGTCGGTTTCCTCGCCGGGTTCGCGCGGGTGCCGCTGCTCGCGTGGGTCAGCTTCTACGTGCTGCTGGCGTGCTGCTACGCGTGGTTCGACCCGCCGCTGCGCTCGCTTGTCTCGCGCTACGCGCCGCCCAAGGTCACGGGCATGATGATGGCGGTGAGCAACCTCGCGGGCGCGATGGGGTTCTTCCTGCTCGGCTGGCTGGGGCGGTTCTACGAGCCGCTCGGCCCGGCGCTCTACTTCACGCTGCTCGCGCTGCTGCCGCTGAGCGCGGGGCTGCTGATCGCGGGGGTTGCGCGCCCGATCATGCGCCGTTTCCGCGCCGCGGAGGACGCACGGCTGGCGGGCGAACAGGCCGACGCGCTCGACAATGTCGAAGCCAATCCGGGGCACGCGCTCCCGGCCTAAGCGCTAGACCGGGCGCTCGGCCAGCATATGGCGGATCATCTCCTGGAGGCCCGCGTCGTAGCGGGCGAGCACTTCGTGATCCTCGGCGGTCTGGTAATGGCCGATCAGCTCGCGCCCGTTCCACCAGTGCAGCGCATACGCGGGCGGGTCGGCGACGATCAGCGGGCGCCCGTCGGGGCGGTCGCAATCGATCGGCCGCAAGTCGAGCGCGACTTGCGGCGCGGTCGAGGGACACACCGCGATGGTCAGCCCGTGCCACTGCGTGGTGATGGCGCGGTGGACGTGCCCGCACACCAGGCCGATCACGTTGTCCCGGCCAGCGACGCATTCCGATAGGCGGTCGACCCACGGCTCGGCCGGATCGGTGTTCATCCACGCGATCCCCACCTCGATCGGCGGGTGGTGCTGGACGATCAGCGTCGGCTTGTCGCGCTCCTCGTCGAGCCGCGCGCTCAGCCACGCCGCGCGGGTCTCGCAGAACGCGCCGCCGTGACGGCCTTCCTCGAGCGTGTCAAGCACCACGATCCGCAGCGCCGGCGTGTCGAGCACGTATTGGAGGAACCCGTCGGTGAAACCGGCCTCGGGGAACACCGCGGCGAAGTTGGCGCGGATGTCGTGATTGCCCAGCGCGAAGTGGACCGGGAAGGGCAGCGCCTCGAACGCCTCGCGCAGCCGGGCGTAGCTGGCGACGTCGCCGCGGTCGACGAGGTCGCCGGTCGCCAGCATCAGGTCGGGGAGCGGATCGAGCGCGACCAGCGCGGCGAGCGCGGCGTCGAGCCGCACGCGGTTGAACTCGCGCGGACTGTCGGGCTCGAACCCGAGATGGATGTCGGTCAGTTGGGCGATGAGCATGTCGGGTTCGCTCTACCGGAGCGATGCTTTGGCCGCGCTCGAATTCCTCCGCCGGTCGAACGACGCGCGCCGCGAGGCCGGCTGGCGGCTCATCCACGGGGCGCCGTCGTCGGCGTGATAGTCATGGCACATCGCGCAACCCGATTCGACCGGCTGCTTGACCGAGGCCAGCTTGGCCCCGCCCTGACCGACGTGGCAGGTGCGGCAGCCACCCTTGCCGTCGAGCCCGGGGATCAGCAGATCGGTGGCGTCGTTGCTGGTCTCGGCCTTGACGTGACATTCGGCGCAGTCGAATTTCGTGTGCTCGTCGTGCGTGAACCAGCCGTTGTTGTAGTATCGCTGGGTCTGCGCGACGTTCTGGATGTTGTAGCCGCCGGTCGCCGCGCCGCCCTTGATGATCGTGTGGCAATCGAAGCACGCGCCGCCCTTGTTGAACAGCATCGACACCGCCTGGTCGGCGCGCGTCGGATAGAATCGAACCGCGCGCGCATAGTCCGACGCGGTGCCTGCCGCGGCGCGGTCGCCCGGCACGCGCCGCGCCATCCCGCCCAGGTTGATCGGCCGCGCCGGCGCGCCGCCGGCGAAGAACCCGCGCAGATCGGCGACGACCATCTCGGGCTCGCCGTGGCGCAGCGTGCGGAACGTGCCGCCGACCTGGTCGAAGGTCAGGCTGTGGCAGGTCTGGCAGGCCTCCTCCATCACCACCGGCTTGAACCAGGTGCCGCTGGGGTCGGCCTGGTGGCAGTTGGCGCACTCGAGCCCGTCCTGGCCGGCAAACTCCTGCCC
>DATLDS010000133.1:0-2829 GCA_035525735.1 Novosphingobium sp. | reverse complement strand
CGACCGCATTGTCGGTCACGCCGCGTTCTCGCCGGTGACGATTGGCGATGGGACGGCGGGCTGGTTCGGCCTCGGTCCGGTCGCCGTCGAGCCGGACGAGCAGGGGAAAGGGATCGGCGCGGCATTGATCGAGGAGGGGCTCGCGCGCTTGCGGCGCCAAGGCGCCGCCGGCTGCGTCGTGCTGGGCGATGCCGCCTATTATGCGCGGTTCGGCTTTCGCTGCGAGCCGTCGCTGCGATACTTGGACGCGTCCGCCCATTATTTCCAGGCGCTGAGCTTCACCAACGCCATCCCGAGCGGCGAGATCGCCTTTCACACCGCGTTCGGCTGAGCGTTCAGCGCAGCTGGCTGTCCTTGCTGCCGCGCCGGTTGATCGTCGAGTGGCGCACGTCGCGGTCGCGCTCGGATTGGCAGGCGACGCACGTCCGCACCCCGCTGAGCGCTTCGCGGCGGCGTTCGGGGATCGGCTCGCCGCAGTCCTCGCAATGCGTCAGGCTCTCGCCCACGGGAAGCCGCGCGCGCGCGCCGAGCACCGCGTCCTTCACCGTGTCGTCGATCTGATCCTGCACCGCGCCGTCTCGCGACCAGCCTCCTGCCATCGTTTGCTCCTTCGAAGCGCAAACGGCGAGTGACGGCGCGCGGTTCCTTAGCGCCGTTCGAAGCGCTTGAGCCCGAACCCCAGCCGGTTGTCGCCGATCGCCAGGCGGTCGCCCGACCAGTCGGCGACGAACACCGTGTTGCGCGAAACGTCGGGGGCGAGCCGCGCGTCGTTGCCGCGGATCGCCAGCGCGTTCGAACTGTGCGAACGGCCCTCGGCGGCGACCGCGATGAACGCGCTGTAGTTCTCCTTGTCCTGGCCCTGGACGAACCAGTTGTCGGCGATCGTGCCGGTCGCGCCGGCGGGAAGGTCGATCATGTAATTTGTCGCGTGCCCACGCGAATCGTCGAAGCTCGAGTTGCTGACCTCGATCCGCCCCGCCCGGCTCTTGACGTAATGCCCGCCGCGACCCGCCTCGAACCGGCAGCGCCGCACCGCCAGCGCGCCGTAGTCGCCGACATAGATCGAATGCGCGCAGCCGCCCGCGCCCTCGCACGTGCCGAGCCGGGTGAAGGTCGACTTGTCGATCAGAATCGTCGCGGCGGGATCGTCGGCGGTGAGCACGCCTTGCTGGCTGTCGCGGAACCAGCTTTGCGAGACCGCCAGGTCGCCACGCTCGAGCCGGATGCCCGCGCCGTTGCCGTCGGGCACGCGCAAGTTGGCGAACACCAGCCCGCGCACTTGCGCGCTGCGCCCGCGCAGCACCAGCGCGGCCTTGCCCTCGCACGCCGCGCCGTCGAGCATCGCCTCGCCGGGAACTTGCGCCGCGTAAGTGACCGAGCCCGCGGCCTGCACCGCGCACTGGCGATGGCGCCCGGAAGCGATGACGATCGTTCCGGCGCGCGCGCCGATCGCATCGACCGCTTGCTGGAGCGAGGCATAGCCGCGGCCGGTCTCGGCGACGGTGAACGGCGCGGGCTGCGCGAGCGCGATCCCCGCCGGTATCGCGGCGATGGCGAGCGCGGCGAGGATCAGGATCAGGCGCAGATCGCGCGGCGTCCGGGCGAAGACGGGCATGGCGGCGGCTCCGTGTTGTCCCGCCCTGCCTAAGTTGCAATGGTTAACGAGCCGTTAGGACCTGGCGCGATTTGGCTAGCTCAAGCATTGCGCCCGCCGCGCTTGCTGGAACGGTCGGCTCGTCGCTTGATCTCGCGCAGCTCGGCGACGTCGACGATCTCGCTGCGCGCCTTCAGCCAGCGGATCATGACGATCGACCAGATGGCAAGGGCGACCCCATAAGCCGCGGTGTCGGCCCACATCAGCGCCGGCGAGGGATCGCGGCTCATCGCGTAGATGTAAGTCACGCAGATCGGCACGAGCGCCAGCATCCACCCCACCAGGCTCCACCAGCCGAACGCGCCCCGCGGCACGATCTTCATCGTCCAGCCGCTCTTGTAACAAATGAACGGCTTGTCCTCGTCACGCATGATCAGCCCTTCTTGTCCTTGCGCGGGCGCCCGCGTTTCGCTTGCGGAGTCACCGCGACCTTCACTCCGCGCCGGCCCAGCGCTTCGCGCAACAAACATTCGACCTGGGCGTTGACCGAGCGCAAGTCGGCCGCCGCGGCCCGCTCCAGCGCCGCGAACAGTGCCGGATCGAGCCGCAACGGGAACGCCTTCTTTGCGCTCATCGGCATCCTAGGTGTACAGCGAACCCGTGTTGACCACCGGCTGGGTGTCGCGCTCGCCGCACAGCACGACCATCAGGTTCGAGACCATCGCCGCGCGGCGCTCGTCGTCGAGCTCGACCACGTTCTTCTCGCTGAGCATCGCGAGCGCCATCTCGACCATCCCGACCGCGCCCTCGACCAGCGTCTTGCGCGCCGCGACCACCGCTTCGGCCTGCTGGCGGCGCAGCATCGCGCCGGCGATCTCCTGCGCGTAGGCAAGGTGGGTGAAGCCGCACTCGTCGACCGTGATGCCCGCCTGCTGCAGCCGTGCGATCAGCTCCGTGCGCAACTCGGCGCCGACTTGGTCGTGATGGCCCCGCAAGGTGACCTCGGCATGGGCGAAATCGTCGTAGGGATAGCGCGCGCCGATCGTGCGCACCGCGGCTTCGATCTGGACCATGACGAACGCGCGGTAATCGTCGACGTCGTACAGCGCCTGCGCGGTATCGACCACGCGCCACACCACTTGCGCTGCCATTTCAATCGGGTTGCCGCGCAAGTCGTTGACCTTGATCCGCTCCGAGATGAGATTGTTGGCGCGAACCGAGACCTTCTTCTTGCC
>DATLDS010000131.1:0-6093 GCA_035525735.1 Novosphingobium sp. | reverse complement strand
AGGACATAGCCCCACGCCGGGTGCGCATCGCGGAAGTAGCGCGCGGCCAGGAACACCCCGGCCATCACGACCAGCAGCCCGGTGGCGAACATCCGCATCCGCCGCGCGCGATCGACCGGAATGGCGATCACCGCGGCGGACAAGCGACGGGAGAAAGCGCGGCGGGTCGGAAGTCCGGGGCCGCGGTCAGGAGCGGCGAGGTCGGTCGGAGGCGCGAGGTTCACTCGGCGGGAACGGCCTCGCCCGGCTCATCGTTCCGCCGCGCGCCCGCGACCAACGCGCGATCGGCATCGGCATCGCCGGTCTTGTAGGTCAGGACCTTGCGGCCGAGCCACGGCCCGAGCCGCTTCTCGATCCCGTCGGCGAGGCTGAAGCCCGCGGGCACGATCAGCAGCGTCAGCAGCGTCGAGAGGATCAGCCCGCCGATCACCACCGTGCCCATCGGCGCGCGGAACGACGAATCGCCGCCGATCGAGACCGCGGTCGGGATCATTCCCGCGACCATCGCGACGGTGGTCATCACGATCGGCTGGGCACGCTTGTGCCCGGCCTCGATGATGGCCGCGCGCTTGGACGTGCCTCGATGCATTTCCTCGATCGCGAAATCGATCAGCAGGATCGAGTTCTTGGCGACGATCCCGAACAGCATCAGCACGCCGATGAACACCGGCATCGAGATCGGTTGCCCGCTGATCAGCAGCGCGATCAGGCCGCCGAGCGGCGCGAGGAACAGCGAGCCCATGTTCACCAGCGGCGAAACGAAGCGGTGATAGAGCAGCACCAGCACCGAGAATACCAGCAGCACCCCCGCGGTCAGCGCGATCGCGAAGTTGGTGATCATCTCCTGCTGCCATTCGTCGGCTCCGAACGGCGCGTTCGAGACGCCCTGCGGCAGGTTCTTCATGATCGGCAGCTCGCGGATCGCCTTGTCGGCGGTGCCCTTGACCACGCCCGGAGCGAGGTCCGCGCCGATGAACACGCGGCGGCTCTGGTTGTAACGCTGAATTTGCGTCGGGCCCGACCCGAAGCCGATCTCGGCGACGCGGCTCAACGGGATCGAGCCGCCGCTGGCGGTCGGCACCGGCAGGTTGCGGATCGTGTCGAGGCTGCGCCGCGAGGCCACCGGCAGCTTGACCCGGATCGGCACCTGGCGGTCGGACAGCGAGAACTTGGCGCTGTTCTGGTCGATCTCGCCTTGCGTCGCGATGCGGATCGCCTGGCTTAGCGCGGTAGTGGTGACGCCCAGCGAGGCGGCCAGGTCGAGCCGCGGGGTGATCACGATCTCGGGCCGACGCATATCGGCCGAGACGCGCGGCGCGACCACCTGGGGCAACTTGCTCATCTGCTCGACCAGCGTCGCCGCGGCCTTGTTCAGCGCTTCGGGATCCGAGCCCGAGAGCATCACCGAAAGCGCCCGGCCGGTGCCCCCGCCGGGCCCCGGGCCGTTGGCGAGGAAGGTCACGCGCGCGTCGGCGATCTTCTGCAGCTTGGGCGTCAGCGCCTCCTCGAACTCCTTGCTGGTCCGCTCGCGCTCCTCCTTGAGCGAGATGAAGACGAAGCCCCCGCCTTCGCGGATCCGCTCGAGCGCTTCCTTGACGTCCGGCTGGCTGCCGACGATCCCCGCGACCTCGTCGGCGACCGCTTCGGTCTGCGCGAGCGTGGTGCCCGGAACCATCTCGATCGAGACGCGGCTGAAATTGCTGTCGCCGGTGGGGAAGAACTCCTGCGGGATCACCATCGTCAGGATGGCGCTGAGCACCAGCGCGCCGAAGCCCACCCCCATCATCCACAAGCGATGGTCGCGCAGCCGCGCCGCGATCCGCCGGCGCAGCCCCAGGCGGCGTCCTTCGCTCGCGGCGCGGGTTTTGTATGCCTCGGCACCGGAGGTATCGAGCGACCAACGCAGGACCCGCATGTAGCGGTCCATCGCCGGGCCTTCGCCGTGGCTGGCGTGGCCCTTGGCCTGAAGGAAGTAGGCCGCGACCATCGGCGTGATCATCCGCGCGACCGCGAGGCTCATCAGCACCGAAGCGACCACGGTCAGTCCGAAGTTCTTGAAGAACTGGCCCGAGACCCCGGGCATCAGCCCGACGGGGAGGAACACCGCGACGATCGAGAACGTCGTCGCGACCACCGCCAGGCCGATTTCGTCGGCGGCGTCGATCGAGGCCTGGTACGCCGACTTGCCCATCCGCATGTGGCGCACGATATTCTCGATCTCGACGATCGCGTCGTCGACCAGCACGCCGGCGACCAGCCCGAGCGCGAGCAGGCTGAGCCCGTTGAGGGTGAAGCCGAGCAAGTCCATGAACCAGAACGTCGGGATCGCCGAAAGCGGGATCGCCAGCGCCGAAACCATCGTCGCTCGCCAGTCGCGCAGGAAGAAGAACACCACGATGACCGCCAGCACGGCGCCCTCGATCATCGCCGCGATCGAGCTTTCGTACTGCGCCTTGACCTCGTCGACCTGGGTGAACAGCCGGGTGAAGCGCACCGCGTTGCCGTTGTCCTTCTCGATCTTGTCGAGCTCCTCGAGCGTCGCGTCGTAGACGCTGACGTCGGATTCGCCGCGCGCCCGGGTGATCCCGAAGGTCACCACCTGCTTGCCGCGGACCTTGGCCATCGAGGTCAGCTCGCCGTAGCGGTCGCTGACCGTGGCGACGTCGGCCAGCTTGACCGTGCGTCCGCCCGACAGCGCGATCTCGCTCTGCGACAGCGCGTAAGCGGTCTTGGCGTTGCCGAGCACGCGCACCGACTGGCGCGAGCCGGCGACCTCGGCCTGGCCGCCCGCGGTGTTGACGTTGCTCGCCCGCAGCGCCGCGTTGATCTGGCTCGCAGTGACGCCGAGCGACTGCATCCGCGCCGGATCGAGCTGGACCGTGATCTCGCGATCGACGCCGCCGCTCCGGTCGACCGTGGCCATGCCGGGGACGGCCAGGAGCCGCCGGGTGACGGTGTCGTCGATGAACCAGCTGAGCTGCTCGATCGTCATGTCGTCGGCTTCGACCGCGAAATAGCCGATCGGGTCCGACGAGGTCTGCATCTTGACCACTTGCGGCTCGAGGATGCCGTCGGGCAGCTCGCCGCGCGCTTGGTCGATCGCGTTCTTGACCTCGTTGACGCCCTCGTTGACGTCGGTCCCGATCTTGAACTGGACGATCGTCTGGCTGTTGCCCTCTCGCGCGGTCGAGCTGATCGAATCGACCCCGCTGATCGTCCGCACCGCGGATTCGATCTTCTGGGTGATCTGGTTCTCGATCTCGGTCGGCGCCGCGCCGGGCTGGCTGATCGAGATGATCACGCCCGGGAACTCGACGTCCGGATCGGCCTGGACCTTCATCCCCATGAACGCGACGATCCCCGCGATCGTCAGTCCGAGGAACAGCACGATCGGCACCACCGGGTTGCGGATCGACCATGCCGAGAGGTTGCGGAAGTTCATCGCCGACGTGCTCAGCCGGCGCTTTTTGCGAGCTTGGCGACGACCTTGTCGCCCGGCGCGAGGAACCCGCCGGCGCGCAGCACGACGCGCTCGGTGCCGTTGAGGCCTTCGATCACCGCGATGCCCCTTTCGGTGACGATCCCGGTCTTGACCGCGCGCCTCACCGCCTTGCTGTCGGGCCCGACGATATAGACGAAGCTGCCCTTTTCGTCGCTGAGGATCGCCGATTCGGGCAGCACCGGCGCGACCACCGTGCCGCTGGCGATCGTCGCGCTGGCGAACCCCCCGGGGCGCAGCTCGGGCGAATAGGCGAGCGCGATCTTGGCGGTGCCTTGGCGCGACTGCGGATTGATCACCGGCGACAGCTGCCAGACCTGGCCGGTGAAAGCCTTGTCGGTCCCTACCGGCGTCACCGTCGCCGCGACCCCGGGCGCGAGCTGGGCAAGGTCGGCCTCGGAAACCGCCGCGCGCAGCTCCATCTCGCCGCCCTGCGCGAGCCGGAACAAGACGCCGCTGGCGCCGCCGACGACCTGGCCGGGCTCGGCGTTGCGCTCGAGCACTAGCCCCGCGGCGGGGGCGACGATGTTGAGCCGCGCGGTGCGCGCCTGCGCCTCGCCCAGCTGGGCGCGGGCGACGCGCACGCGCGCGTTGGCGGCGTCGCGCGTGGCGGTCAGCCGGTCGACGTCGGCCTTCGAGATGAAGCCGCGGTCGACCAGCTTCATCGCGCGGTCGAGGTTGGCCTGGGCGAGGTTGGCGTCGGCCTGGCTGACCTGGATCTGCGCGCCGAGGCTGGCCGCCTGCTGCGTCTGGACCGAGCGGTCGATCACCGCCAGGACCTGGCCCTGGCCGACCCAGTCGCCCGCATCGACCATCACGCGGACGATCTGCCCGCCTTCGCCGACCGAGCCGACCGGCAGCTCGCGCCGGGCGGCGAGCGTCCCCGTCGCGGTGATCGTTCCCTGGATCGTGCCGCGCCCGGGGGCAATCACGGTGACGGTCGGGACCTGGCCTTCCCGCGCGTCGGCCGGAGCTTCCTCGCCGCCCGAGCGCATCATGAACCACGCAACGAGGGCCAGCGCGAGAACCACCGCGGCGATGATCCACCGGCGCCGGCGCTTGCGCGCCCGTGCGTCGAGATCGTCGTCACCGTCGTACGTCGCGTACGGCTCCGCCGCGGACAAGTTCAGGGGAGTTTCGTCGTTCATAGCCTTCACGTGCCTTCGCCCCGCGGCGCTCCAAGCTCGCTCGGCCAAGTCCAAGCGGCCTCCTCAAATCGACTGGCGCCGTCCCTGTCGCGCGAGTGTGTTACTACGATAACTCACCGCTCGCAAGCGGATGGGTTTGATCGGCGCGGGCGCTGCCATAGCGCTTGTCGCCCCCGCCTCTCAAGCTAAACCGCCGCGCGCCGCCGCTAGAGACGAAAAGGGCGGCGCGGGAAAGCCCCGTGCCGCCCCTCGTCGAGACGGAACGTCAGTTGGTCGAAGCGTTTACCTGACCCGGCGCCGCTGCACCAGATTGGCGATCGCCAGCAGGATCACGGCGCCGACGAAGGCGATGATCAGCCCGGTGACCGAAAACTCCTGAACGCTGCCGCGCACCCCGAACAACGGCCCCGACAAGGCGTTGCCGATCAGCGAGCCGACGCAGCCGACCACGATATTCCAGAAAATGCCCATCGACGCGTCGCGGTTCATCACCAGGCTCGCCAGCCACCCGGCGATACCGCCGATAATCAGCGCGATAATCCAGCCCATCGGTCATCCTCCATTGCCGTTTCGCCGGCGGCCCAAGGCCCCGGCATCGGGTCAATCTACAGGAAAACCGGCGCATGTCTTGCGCGTTAGTATTTGAGCTGACGCTCGTAGAGGTCGCGATAATGCTGGATGCGCGTGACGCGCAGCCCCTGCATCCCCGAGCGATCGACCGCGCGTTGCCACGAAGCGAACTCCTCGAGCGTCAGGCTGTAGCGCTCGCACACGTCGTCGATCGACAGCAACCCGCCGTTGACCGCGGCGACGACCTCGGCCTTGCGCCGCACGACCCAGCGGGTCGTCTCGGGCGCGGGCAGCGAATCGATCGTCAGCGGCTCGCCGAGCGGGCCGATCACCATTGCCGGCTTGATCTTCTGGTTTTCGATCATTGCTGTCCTCGAGTCCGGTTCTCGCGGGCCGGTTCCCCATCGCCCTCGCCGTCTATGCCGCGGGTCGCTTTGCCATCCGCTAAAGGCTCAAGGTTAACGCCCGGTGCAAACCGCGGCGAACCGAGCGTCTGGCGCGCCGAAACCGGCGCGAAACTCGCGCGCGCGGCGGTCTCGACACGGGCGAGCTCGCGCCGCAGCTGCTGCACGGCGGCCAGTTGTGCGCACAAGCCCGCCCAGTCGAGCGGGCGCAGCTCTTCGCCATCGCCAAAGTCAGGCTCGATCGCGCTTTCGGCATGCGGGCTGATGAAGGTCAGGTCCATTTCGAGCCCGGTTCTAGCCGGACTTGGTCAAGGCGAGGTAAAGCCGGGTTTTACGCCCCGTTAGGCAAGGTTAAGCGCAACCGCAGACAATCGCCGCGCGCCGCGCTATGGGCCGCGCGATGACCGCCGCGCTCGCCTCGCTCCCAGTCGCCGACCTGTTCGATCTGCCCGCGCCTTATGCCGCGCGGCGG